>JAYWHS010001118.1:0-7030 GCA_043777635.1 Kofleriaceae bacterium
GTGTGTCGCATTCACGTCGACGATTTGGTCACCGCTGTGATCGCTGCGGGTCAACGCCAATGCGCCGGCGTCTTCAACATTTCCGACGACGATCCATCGCCAACCTTGATCATGGCGCAAACCGTTTGCCAAGCCATCAACCTGCCCGTGCCAACCGCCATCCCGGTCGCTGGCGTCAGCGGTGAAGTCGCCGCCATGCTGCTGGCCAATCGCATCATCAGCAACCAACGCATGCACGACCTGCTAGGCGTCACCCTGACTTATCCCAGCTGGCGCACGACCCTCGCGGCCGAGCTTGCGGCCGAACTTGCGGCCGAACAGCTACTCGAGCGATAATCGTGGCGCTTGCCGCGACAGCGAACAAACCAACAACCGCAACGTGTTCCGAGGGTGCAAGCGGCCCGTGCGCCGTTATGAACGTGAGGCCCGACCGCGCTCGGCGTTTCTCCGCGCATACCCAAATGACTCACGGTCGGGATCTTCTGCGGTGTTATTCCTTGGTCAACTTTTTGCGCAGACCACGCATTACCAACCAAACACAGCCCAGAACCAGGATCACAAGTGCGCCGTCGATCCAGCCAACAGCCACATGAGACCGTTCGGCCAGCGGCTCGACAAAGCTGTGTACGACTTTAGTTAGCAACATGACAGCATAATAGCTGATGGCAACCACCGAGAAGCCTTCAACGGTTTCTTGCAAGCGCAACTGGAAGTGTGCACGCATGTCCATCGAGCGCAACAACGCTTGGTTTTGTTGTTGCAGCGACAGGTCTACACGGGTTCGCAACAACGAACATGCGCGCTCAATCCGTGTTGCCAATGCTTCCAGGCGACCGCGCGTTGTGGCAACTGTATCCATGGCAGGGGCAAAGCGACGGTCAAGAAATTTGCCAAGCCGTTGTTGGCCGTCAATCCGCTCTTCGCGCAACTCACCAATACGGGTCTCGACCAGATTTCGGTAAGCGGCGCCGGCCCCAAAACGAAAATCAGTACGCGTCAAAATTTGCTCAACCTGTTGCGCTGCATCGGTCAGGCTTGTCAGCACTTGCGCATCGGTTCCTGCGTCCTGACCGAATGCGCCTGAAACGATGGTGTCCAATCGATTGAGGTCAGTGCGAACATCGCGCGCGACAGGAAAAGCCAGCAACGCAAGAATCCGATATGTCTCAATTTCACATATACGGCGCACAAGGCGACCCAAACGCGCCGCACCCATGACCGAGTCACCTGTGAACTGGGTCTCCAACACATAGCCGACAAAACCGTCATCTCGCAGTGCCAGATCGGTCGACAATTGCGCGGCACTACCCGACACCAGTGACGACGCATGTTCTCGCCCATCATGTGCGACAAAACCGACCGGGCTTTGAACAATATCGACACGTGCAGCCGATACCCGCTCGCCAGGTGGCATGTCGTGACCAGAAAGATCACGCCATGACGGCGCCGTCTTGGGGTCACGGGAAATGCGAGTCCAAGACGAAAACTCCCCGTGACGCTCCCACTTAAGCTTGATGCCCTGCAGGTCAAAAATATGCAAGTCAGCATCCATCGGAGGCCGGGCAGCACCGGCGGTTGTGCACAAGGCTGTCACGAAACTACGGGCTGCCGTGCCGCCGTCATCGTGCAAGAATGCTTCATGGAGCACGACGCTTGGGCCTGCCACGCCCAACGTAGGGCGGGCGTGAGTTTCGGCCACTAATTTGGCTCGGTCTTTGTGGTCCACGCCTACTTGGTCCCACCAACATTTTGGATCGCGGTCACGGGTACAGAGATAGCAGCAGATTAAGCGTTGCCAAGATAGTCAGGCGAAAATCTCTGTTCGGCGAAGCCCAACATAAATGAACAAAACATGAGTTTCATTGAGTCGATTCAATCACGGACTACTCGTACACAATTGCTCAGTGCATTCGCACCCTATGCAACCGCATCAAAGTACAACTCAAACACGCAACCCTGCCCCAGCGCGACGGTGGCGAGCACATCGCGAGGTCGTATCCCCAAGGCATCAGGCAAGCTGGCGATGATCTCAGGCAGCAATTCAGAACCGACACCATTGTCGGCGACCATCACCAAAACTCGCTTGGCTTCGGTGGTGACCCTTACGGTTAACGTACTGCCACTTTGCTGCTGCGCCGATGCTGCACACCACGCCACCAATTGCGCCACCACCAACGCCAACACGCCTCGACAACCCCGCGCTGGTGGCACATCGATGACATCGACTAATAATTCGGTTGATGTGCTGACGTGATGTTGCGCCAACGACAAGCCCAACTCCACTTCGCGACGCACATCGAGGGTACCGGCCGCGCGATCTGCGGCTAACGCCGATTCAAGATCAACCAACGTTCGCGCTGCCGCACTCGCTTGCAAATACGCATCGGTTAGATCGTTGCGCAGCACTTGCAGCGACTTATACGGATACGGCGACGGCCCCATCGACGTGGTGACAAACCGCTCCAAGCCATCAACCAGCAACGCTAGCCGCTCACAGGCTTCGCGCAGCGGTCGGGTGGCCGCCACCGCGACAGAAATCGCGACGTCACCAGCGATGCGATTGCGCACACCGTCGCTCACAACGACCCCGTCAGCAAAAACCAGCCTTCATTGACGCCGCCATTGATCAACCCACGAGCGACGCCAACTTCAAATGTGCCGGGGATAAAATAACCAAACAGCGCATCCATGCGCAATGCACCGCCCACCGACAAGCGCGTGCTCGTGGATTTCGGCGTGCCATCCCAGGCAGCGGCGGCATCCATCAAACCGGCGATATGAACCCGGCGCAAATAAATAGGCAGCGTCGCCAGGCCATGCTCGATCCACCCTAGTTCTTGGCGGTATTCAAGATTGGCAACATGCAGTTGATTACCCAACAGCGAACGCGTTGGATACCCACGCAGATACCCGGTCGAGCCAAAGCGCGAACTATTGATCACTGCTTGCACCACATCTTGATGCGGAATCCCACCTAACGAAAAGCCACCGGCCCGGATCAAGTCGCCAGCGCGAACCGAGCCGTTAAGGCGCAACGCCAGGGTTGGCGTCCTGCCAATAGGCAATCGTAAAAACGTCCGCGCAGTCCAACTCAACGAGATATTTCGATACGTCGCGCCAAACGCCGGATGATCAAAACGTAGGCTGGTGCTCAGATCCCAACCAACTTGCGGCCCGATGGCAAACGTTGCACCTCGTACACTGCCAAAGCTTGCGCGTAGCGCCACGCCACTTTGGGTATAATCCGACAGCGGTGGCCTTGGCACACGCATCGTCGGATCAAGCGGGTCTTTGGGTTGCTGCACCAAGCGATTCCAATCGATGGTGTAGTCGAGCGACAGCGACCAGTTGTAACCAGGCCGCCACTCGCCCGGCAGGCCGATCGCCAACGTCGTGCTCCACTGTTCCTCGCGATACGGCCGACTTACACCATCAATGCGAAAGCCTGTGCGATCCGAAATACTACGCGACGCTGCGGCCCGTAAAAAGTACCGCGACTGCGAGTAGCCATACGCACCGGCAACGTTAAGATCACGAGTCGCCGGGGCTAAGCCCAACGCCAAATTGTAGCCATGAATGCCGACAATATCGCCGCCACCGGTTTGAATGCTGGTGCTATCGGTAAAGGTACCAAGTTGCGCCTGCACCACAAACGATTGTGGAGCCAGGGTTTCAAGTGCACGGTACGGCCGCGGGCCACGCACCGGCGCCTCGTCATCGCTCACCTCGGTTGCCGCCGGCCGATCGTCAATGTATGGCGCCGCGAGTCGCCACGTCGCTGGTGCAAACGGCATGCGAAAAATATTGTTGCCGCGATAATCGAAGGCATGAAAAACCACCATCCTGTTATCGCGACTCACCGACGGTGACTGGGCACCACCAAGCACATTGCTCACTTGCCACGTCGTGCGCGCGGTTGTGTCATACGCGTAAATATTTGAGATGCCCGAGCGGTCACTATCAAACAATAAATAGCGTCCATCCGGTGACCACGCCGGTGAACCATCGAGCGCACGATCGCGAGTAATCGCTTCGATGGCACCGGTGGCGACCGTAACAACTTGAATGTCGCGCCACCCACCCTTTTGCCAACTTGAAAACGCCAGCTTGCTGCCGTCGGGTGACCACGCCGGCTGATACGCTTGGTCATATCGTTGCCCCCGCCATACGTCGCGTGGTGTGGCATTCGGCGCAAAATCCATTACCGCCAGCGCGCTGCTCGACTCGCCATTTTTTGAAAACGCAATGCTGCGTCCGTCGGGTGACACCGCAGGATCGCGGGTTCGGGTCCCGATCGTTAACCTAGTCTTTTGGGTGGAGCGAGGGTCAAACCAAAACAGATCTTGAAAGTTGTAGTCGCGCCGGAATTGCACGGATTGCTCCATCACCAGGCCACCATCGGGCAACACTGCAAATCCGCCGAGCGCTTGATCTTCATACACATCACGGGCGCTTCGGTCGTCGCCAAGCAGCGGCATGGCGCGAATTCGTGGTTGGGTATAGCCGTCACTTTGGAACCAAAAAACCTCACGGCCGTCGGCAGAAACCCGAGGCGAAATATTGGTTTCTTGCGAATCCGTCATAGCAACGCCGGTGACAACGCCACGGCGCTGTACCCCTTGGGCTTGCAATGCATAACGATCACGCAAGTATGTGGTCCAGTCTTGGTACAGCTCGGTAAACGGTTTGCCGGTAACCTTGGCAATTTGCCGATTGATTGCAAAAGGCACCGGATACGCACCGCCAGCGTGGCTCATGCGGCGCAACGTATCATCGCCGAATCGATCAAATACGTAGCGCAAGAAATGTGAACCGTAGACGTAGGCCGCATTGCCGCGTGGCAACGCCAACGGCGATCCGGAAACTTGATCAAGGCGTAGCTGCCGATGCGCCAATACGCCGGCCCGGATGTACGAATCAAACGTTGTGGCTCGCGTGCGGCCCGACGCCGAACGCTTAGATTCTTCGTAGGTGGCGATGCCTTCGATAATCCAGCGCGGCAAAATTTGATTGGGTGCCCAGGTTTTGCCGAACACCGCGTTGTACCAAGTCGGTAAACCCGACATCGTATCAAGGTGCAAGATATGGGTGTACTCGTGGGCAAATAAGCCGTACAGCCAATCGTCGTGATCGTTGAGCACGCTGGTGCCCGGTGGCGCCGTAGCAAAAATAGTGATTGCATTGCGCGGCAGCACCGACGCAAAACCATTCGCGCCATCAACGTCATCGACCAGTAACACCTGACATTTCTCAGCGGGCTGATGATCGAGCGCAGGTGCCAAAATCGCATGAGCGCGTTCGGCCACCACCGCAAGACGTTTCGCCATGGGGCCGAGCGGCACGTAGTAATGCACTACAAAGTGCGCCGACTCGACAGTTTCCCATACGCGCGTTGGGTCGCCAGCATGGGCGGGATTGATCCCGGCAACCATCAACCAAGCAATGACCAACCATGCTAGCTGGCCTAGCCGCACAGCTGCGAAAACCCGTCGCCGCGCCCTGGCGGCACTCGGGCCTGACCGCATCACAATGCAGTCAGTCGCCACTTACCCTGCTTTGATCGCGCGCACGAGCTTGCGCGAGGTTGCAAACAATTCAACCGCGGTTCGAACCTCGGCGGTCGTCGGCAAATTGCGAATTTCCGCCACCAAGGCTTCGGCATCAGCGACAGAAAACTTACGCAACGCTGATTTCACGGCCGGAATCGACACCGGGCTCATCGATAGATCGCGCAGGCCTAAGCCAATAAGCACGGGTACCAAGGTGGCGTCCGATGCCATCTCGCCGCAAATTTTCACCGAAATGCCGTTTTGTTTCGCAGCCACAGCAACTTCGCCGATCAAGCGCAGCAATGCCGGGTGCAATGGCTCGTACAGATAAGAAACATGTTCGTTCACCCGATCGACCGCCATCGTATATTGAATCAAATCGTTGGTGCCGATCGAGAAAAAATCTACTTCGCGCCCCAGCATGTTGGCAACCAACGCAGCTGATGGCATCTCGATCATGATGCCGACTTTGATCGTTTCATCGAAGGCGATGCCAGCGGCGCGCAGGTCAGCTTTCACCGTTTCCAGCACCGCGCGCGCGTCGCGCAGTTCGCCAACCCCCGAAATCATTGGAAACATAATGCGCAATGGCCCATGCATTGAAGCCCGCAACAAGCCGCGCAATTGCGCGACAAATAACGGCATGCCCAGCGAGGTTAAACACAACCTAATCGAGCGCAAGCCCAACGCCGGATTGGCCTCGCCAAGATCGGCTTCTTCGAGAAAACGGGCCAACTTGTCGGCGCCTAAGTCAAACGTCCGCATGGTTACCGGCCGACCGGCCATTTTCTCTAACACTGCGCGCGCCGATTCGTAGTGCTGCTGCTCATCGGGCATGGTTTCCGATGTCATGTACACATATTCGGTGCGCACCAAGCCAACCCCAACCGCGCCGTATTCCAACGCATCTTCTAGTTCGTCGGGGCCATCAATGTTGGCTAACATCGCAATCGGCACACCGCACGCCGTTTGCGCTGGTTGTTCGCGATTGGTCATCAACACCGCGACCGCAGCAGTTTGTTGCCGCTGCTCTTCGCGATACTCGGCCACCGTTGCAGCCGATGGATTGACAATCACAACACCCGCGGTGCCATCGAGAATCAGCAAGTCGTCGGTTTCAACCAGCTCGGTTAAATCTTCGAGCCCAACCACCGCAGGAATCTCATGCGCCCGCGCGATGATTGCAGTATGCGAGGTCTTGCCGCCAGCATCGGTGAGCAGCCCCGCGACCGCAGCTTTGTGCAGCAACGCAGTGTCAGCAGGCGACAAATCGTAGGCCACCACGATTGCATCGGGCGGCGGTGACAGGGGCCCGGCTTCCCGACCCAACAAGTTACGCAAAACTCGCTCAAAAACAAATTCAACATCAGAGCGTCGCTCACGCAAGTATTCGTCTTCGATGGCGTCAAAGACCACCACGATATTATCAACGGCTTTGCGCAGCGCCCACTCGGCGCAGATGCTTTCGTCGACGATAAACT
>JAYWHS010001119.1:0-25933 GCA_043777635.1 Kofleriaceae bacterium
GGATCGTAGTCGGTGGGCAGGTCGTTGGCCGAGGCTACTAGCGCCGGCACAATATCCAATGCGCGGCCAAGATACACATACACTTCGGCGCGCGGCCAATTGTAGGTTGACGCGGCGAGTGGCGAGGTTGCTTTGCTCGCAGCGTCATCGAGGATAGCGCGTTGGGTTTCGGCGATCGCAAGTGCATCACGGTGTTTGTCTATGGCGTCGTAGGCTTCGCGAAGACCGACCATGGCGTCGGCTCGATCGTCGATCGAAAGTTGCGTATTGGTTGGCGCCAGCAGTGAAGTCCAGGTTGTGATCGCGACTGTGCGCACATGGGCAGCAGCTTCGGCGCCTGCTTCGTTTTGTTTACTGACCGGCTCAGCGCAACTCATGGCGATGTGCATTGCATCGCTTGCCGCCGAGGTTTGGCCGAGGTTGCCGGCTTCGTTGCCAGCCAATAGTACGCAGCCTAGCAAGTCATTGCGTTTGGCTTTGATTTGCAGCAAGGCCAAAACAATGTGTGGACGACGTTCGGCATCTTCGCTGGCTTTTTCAAGTGCTGCAGCGAACAGCGGTTCCGCTGCGGCGAAATCACCGCGGGTTACCGCTTGATCACCTTGCGTGACCAAGGCTGCCACGCTTTGCGGACTGGCCACAACTTGCGTGTTTTGCACGAACGTCACGAATCGGCTTGGGCTGGCCGAGCCAACCAAACGGCCGAGCACTTTTTCGGATGGTGCGATCACGTAAAACGTTGGCCAGGCGGTGAGCGGAAATGCAGCGACCGTGGCCGCATTACGATCGCGATCGGTATCGATTGCGACAAATACGAACTTGTCGGCGATGGCCGTCATGGCAGCGTCGGTAAATACCGTGCTTTGCATCGACAAACAGGTGTGACACCACGGTGCCCATAGGTCCATGACGATCGCGCGATTGGTCGCAACTGCGCACGCTAGCGCAGCCGGATAATCATCGACGAACCAGGCCATACGCGAGCCATGTTCGGCCTTGGCCGCAGCACAGGGGTTACCGGTTCCGGCGGCTGAACCATGTAGTTGCCCGCCAGCTGCGGAACCCTTGTTGCTAGATGTCGCTGGTGGCGCAGTTTTATGGCAGGCTGCCACGCAACATACTGACGCCAACCACGGCATTGCACGATTCGAAAAGGCCATGTCCAAGTGGTAGCATACTGCGCCAAATCCAGCAGTCTGTCCGTGGGTTTTGTCGACGGTGCGAGTGCCCTTTGCACAGCGCATCGTGTATGGTCCGCGCGATGTCAAATCCTCCGGCTTCGAACCGTGGCAAATCCGGCACCGCGACTGCTGCCACCGCTGTACCACCGCCCGATGCAACGCTTGAATCCACGTTGGATCGCATCATGGGCGAGCGCCGCGACAAAGGCACAGCGTTGGCGCAAACCGGCCGCAATCCATATCGCAACGACATTGCACCACGCGACCAAATCGTTGATGTGCGCGCGCGGTATGCAGCCACCAAGCCAGCCGCCGACGCGGTGCATGAAGGCATTGTGCCGGTCGATGGCGTCTTGGTTCAAGTTGCTGGCCGAGTCATGGCCAAGCGCGGCTTTGGCAAAACCGTGTTTGCACCGTTGCGCGATCGCAACGACGATATTCAGTTGTATCTCAACGTCGATAACCTCGACGCTGATGATTTTGCTAACGTGTTGCCTAACCTCGACGCTGGCGACATCGTGGCGTGTGAAGGTCCGGTATTTTGGACCAAGCGCGGCGAAATGTCGATCTTGGCCAAACGCCTGTACGTGCTGACCAAGTCGTTGCGCCCCTTGCCTGACAAATGGCATGGCCTCGCTGATGTTGAGCTGCGCTACCGCCAACGTTATGTTGATCTTGCGGTGAGCCCAGATGTGCGCGATGTGTTTCGCAAGCGCAGCATGATTGTGCGCGGCATTCGCAAGTTTCTCGACGACCGCAACTTCATGGAAGTTGAAACTCCGATGATGCATCCGATCGTCGGTGGTGCAGCAGCGCGGCCGTTCGAGACTCATCACAACGCACTCGATATGAAGTTGTTCATGCGGATTGCGCCTGAGCTGTATCTCAAGCGTTTGGTGGTTGGCGGCTTCGACCGCGTGTATGAAGTGAACCGCAATTTTCGCAATGAAGGCTTGTCGCGTCGCCACAATCCTGAATTCACCATGCTTGAGTTTTATCAAGCGTATGCCACCTACAATGACTTAATGAGCTTGACCGAAGAATTGGTCGCGTCGCTGGCGGTGGAGGTCAACGGCTCGACCAAGGTGACCTGGGATGGCGTCGACGTCGAGTTGGCGGCACCGTGGCAACGCCTCACCGTGGTTGAGGCTGTGCGGACCTTGGGCGGCATCGCCGAAGCCGAACGTGTATTCACCGACCCTGCGTTTGCGGTGCAGCAGTGCGCTGCGCATGGCGTGCCAGCGGCTGATATCGCTCGGGCCATTTCCGAAGGTGTGCCAGCTGGCACCGAGTTGCCATATCCAGCTGACCAACTCACGATGTTATTCAAGACCGAAGAACGCGACACCGTGGCAGCTGCGATGATCGCGCTGTATCCAAGCGAGCATGTGCGGCGGGTCCGCGCCGGCCACTTGGGCTATCTGTTGTTCGAAGCCACCGCCGAAGATAAATTGGTGCAGCCGACGTTCTTGACTCAGTTTCCGCTGGCCGTTTCGCCGTTGGCGCGCCGAAATGAACAAGCGCCGGAATTTTGTGACCGGTTCGAACTGTTTGTCTGTGGCAAAGAGATTGCGAATGGTTTTTCTGAACTCAATGACCCCGATGATCAACGCGCTCGGTTCGCTGGCCAAATGCAGGCCCGCGCAGTCGGCGCGGCTGAAACCATGGACTACGACGAAGACTATTGCCGTGCGCTCGAAGTTGGCATGCCACCAACCGCAGGCGAAGGCATCGGCATCGATCGGTTGGCGATGTTGTTAACCGGCCAAGCGTCGATCCGCGATGTGATCTTATTCCCTTTGATGCGGCCGGAGTAGCCAACGATGTTCATTGCCCTCATCCGTCGAATCGCTAGCAGCTTGCCGGTTTTTGTTGCGTGGCGTTACATCCGTGCGCGCGAGATGAAAGTCAGCATTGTTGCGACGGCGGTCGCGGTATTGGGCTTGGTCGTCTACGCCGGTTCACGGGTAATGGAACAGGCGATGTTCTCGGAGTTTGACCGGATTCGGGTGACGGCGATACCCGGTGCGTTGCGAACCACGATGTGGGTTGGGCTTGGTATCGCACTGGTGGCTGCACTCGTGCGAGCTTCACGGCCGCCAGCGCGCCGTAATCCAGTGTTCACTGCAATCGCGGTGTACGGTTTGTTATTCGCTGGCATCGTATACGCCATCGGTGATTACACGACGCGTGGCATGCTCTCGCCGACATATGGCGTGGTGCACCAAGACAACACCATGGTGCAGCTCGCGAAGTATTGGTTTATCGTCGTAGGCCCCGTGGTACTCGGCATCGCGGTGGTTTTGTTTTGGCGGTTACAGCGACCTTGGTTGCGGATTTCGTCGCGTGCAGTGGTTGTGATGGCGGCGGTATTATGTGTCGTGCTCATCGTGCTGCGTTTCAAACTGTTAGGCGGTTTGCAAACCAAGTTGGTTGATGACCGCAACGTCGCGATGTTTTGGGGCAACATCATTCGTTACACCGAGCTCGGTGCGATCGCGTTGGCGGCGCAGGCTTTGTACTTCGGATTTCTGCGGTTGTTTTTGAGTTTCTTTACGACGGTGTCCGTCGGTGGCGTGTGGATCGGAACCGGCGCGTTGGTCTGTGTACTTTCGGTGATGGGCGGTTTTGAAGCTGACTTGCGTGAGAAGATCTTGGGCTCGAACGCGCACATTCAAGTCACCAAAGAAGACGGCGACTTCACCGAGTGGGCCGACGTTCGCGCTAAAATTAATGGGATTGCGGGTGTCAGAGCGTCGACACCTTATGCCGTGTCGGAGGTTGTGCTGGCTTCAAATGATAACGGCATGAACGTGATCATCAAAGGTATCGACCCAACCACGGTGGGGCAGGTGACTGATCTAACCAACGACCTCGAAGGCACCGCAGTTGAAGATCGCGAAGCAATGCAACGATTGTACCCGTTGGTTGGCGATGACAGCAAACTTGATGTGCCGCAGCCGAGTCAACCTGGTGGTGGCGCTGCACCTGGAACGGTCATCGACAAAGCACCCGACGACATGCCGCAAGGCGCCGATCCAGTGGACTTATCGGCGACACCAGCCGGATCGAATACTGGCGCAAACGCAGGCGGCCCCGCACCTGGCGCAACGCCGACTACCGGTGGCGCAACGCCGACTACCGCAACCGGTGCGGCCGCGTTCGGTGGTGATGCCGCGCCGTTGCTCGGCGATGCCGGCCCGCTCACGCTCGAAGACGACAAGGCGGCCGGTGCGATTGTAACTGTCGACCAAGCACCTGCTGATTTTGTCGGCGACGGCGACGCGCCCGAAGATTTTTCGGTGCCGCGCGATCATGCGGCGCTCGATCCGCAGCTTGATACCACTGGCGCTACCGCCGAAGATGCTGCCGGCACCGATGCTCGCGGCGTGATCCGCACTATTGATATTCCGCTGGAAGATGGGCCGCATCTGTCGCGACGGACCCAAGCGTTGCCTGGGATTTTTGTCGGCCGCGAGTTGGTCAAACAAACCCATCTTTATGTCGGCAAAGAAGTTCGAATCGTTTCGCCGCTATCGGACCCATCGAACCCCGACGCCACCGGTACGCCTATTCCGTTCAATCGCGATTATCGAGTGGCCGGTGTGTTTTTTACCGGCATGTACGAATACGATCTCAAATACGTGTATGTCACGCTCGATTCGTTTCAGGATTTTCTCGACCGTGGCGATTCGATCGACGGCATCGAAGTGCGCGTTGGGGATCCTGAAGACACCACCGAGTACGTTGAAAAGATCAGTGCCGTGCTAGGCCCAGCCTATCGCGTCGTCGATTGGAAAGAGCTTAATCGCTCGTTGTTCTCCGCGCTCAAACTTGAAAAAATTGCGATGTTCTTAGTGCTCGGCATCGTGATTCTGGTGGCGTCGTTTTCGATCGTCGGCAATCTAATTATGGTGGTGGTCGAAAAAGGCCGCGAGATTGCGTTGCTCAAAACCCTGGGCGCCACAGATCGCGCGATTCAATGGTTGTTTTTGATCCAAGGTCTGTTCATCGGCACCATCGGCACTGTGCTCGGTGTTGGCATGGGATTGGGACTTTGCTGGTACGCCAACAGTGCTGGTGCGCCGCTTAATGCCGAGGTGTATTACATCGATAAAGTGCCGATTCATGTTGATCCACTTTCGGTCGCCTTCATCGCACTCGCGGGTATCGCCATCAGTATCGCGGCTACGCGCTACCCGGCACACCTAGCTTCCAAAGTGCGACCGGCCTACGGCCTCAAACACATTTGATACAGCTGTGACGCCACTGCTGTGGCACGAACCGCCACTGTGAAATTCTGGATACCCCGCGATCGGCAGCTGGCGGCGTAATATCAGTAGTTTACAGCGCGGGCAGGCTGGCACAGCGGATGCTACTACCTAGCTATATGAAACTCGTCGGCGTAACTGTGATGTTGGTAACACTGGTAGCTGCTGCGCAACGAACGGCCCCTGCGCACGCGGGCGGTTATCTTGGTTTGACGTTAACCGGCGGTGCGGACATGAACAGTGCCCAAGCCAACACCAGCGTCGACACCCGCAAAGCCATCTCACTCGGTAAACGCTGGGGCATGATTTCCATTGAAGGCAACCTGGCCACGATGGATGCCACGATCACCCGCGCTGCTTTCACTGGGAAAAGCGTTGGTGTCGCTGGTCGGATTTCGGTACCGGTTGCGCCACTGTTCAGCGTTTTTGGCACGCTCGGCGTGGAGCAAACCTGGTTGTCGCCGGACAATGATGTGTTGCCTGGCTTTGCAGGTTCGCAAACCTTGGTTGGCGCAGGCCTCGAAGCCAAACTCGATTTTATGGCGCATGGCTCGATATGGCTGGGTTACATGGTGCGCACCGGCGATCTACGCACCGATGACGGCAACCAATTCGACGCCCAGACCGCGTCGTTTGCGTTGGGCGCAACACTGGGGTTTTAGCGCTGGCAGGCGTCGCAGCGCGCTGCGTCACCCGATGTTGAAATCTTCCTTTGGGGCGCTGTCTTCGCCGGTGGTGAAGCGCGCTAGTTTATACAGATCGAAAATTTCGTGTTTGGTGCCACCACCAAGCCACTGCGCGTAGAGCTGGCCAATAATCGGTGCCATCATAAAGCCATGGCCGACGAACCCCGATGCCATGAAAAAATTGGGATCATGGGGCGCCGCACCGACGACCGGATTGCCGTCGGGCGAACAGTCGTAAGGGCCGGACCATTGCCGCAGCACTTTGACATTGCGCAGCGAAGGCATCAAGCGGGTTAATCGCCGGGCATAGGTCGCCAGAAATTCCAGCGATGTGCCCATGTCGTACGACGCGCCGTGGCCTGGCAGGTTGACGCCGCCGACGATTTCGCCGCGCATCGATTGGCTGCAATACAAGCCGCTGGCAAGTTCCGACACCATCGGTCCCAAAAACGGCTTGAGTGGTTCGGACGAACAAATTTCGTGGCGAATGGGCCAGGTGGGGATGTCGATGCCGAGCATGGCAGCAATCTGCGGCGACCATGCACCGGCTGCATTAATGACGCGCCGGGCTCGTACCGCACCACGCGGCGTGTGCACGATGTAGCCATCTCCATCCCGGCTCAGGCCACCGATCGGAGTTTGGGTAAAAAGGCGCGCTCCCGCTTGCACGGCTTTTTGCGCATAGCCCCAAAGAAATGGCCAAGGGAACAGCACGCCATCGGTTGGGTTGTAGGCTGCACCGACGATACCGTCGAGGTCCAGCTCGGGTACAATTCGCTGTGCAGCCTGCGGGCTGATCAGTTCTGTGTCGACGCCACAGCGGTTTTGCAATGCGATGTTTTTTTCGAGGCGCGCTAGCTCACGTTCGCTACGGGCTAAAAACAAATAGCCACCTTGGCGAAACCACACGTTAACGCCAAGTTCCACCGCAAAGCGTTTACACAACGCGACCGACGCTTGCATGAGCCTAATGTTGATTTCGGTCGACCATTGTTGACGCACCCCACCGCCGTTGCGCCCTGATGCACCTTGGGCCATATAGCCGCGTTCCAGTACAACCACGTCGCGCAGGCCAAGTTGGGTTAGGTTATACGCAATCGAAAGGCCCATGATGCCACCGCCGATAATGACGATTTCGCATTGCTCGGGCAGTGGCGCATCGAGTGGTTCATGTGGCACCGCTCGGAGTTCGGTAGATTCCATCGGATTGTTCATGGCAGGTTTCGCGTAGCCACGTCGGCTGCGGGTTGACCATCGAGTTCGACTAGCGAATCATCCGCGAAGCGATGCGCTGCCGGATCCAAGGCCAACACACCGAGCGCCGTTGGTGTTAACGGTGGACGCGCGGTGAACGGCGCAATCGCACGCGGTGGTTGACCGGTGAGCCGTGCTAACTCGGTTGCCACCAACGCCAAACACTCTTTGCCTTGGCACGGGCCGGTGCCGAAACCAGTGTAGCGTTTCACTTCTTCGATATCGGCGTAGCCTCGCGCAACGCAATGTTCGACGTCTTTAACGGTTACATCTTCGCATCTGCATAAAAAGTTTTTATTCGACATGGGATTGCTCAGCGTGCTCACTGGTGTGTTCCAGCGCATGCTTGATCTTGGTTTCCGTCGATGCGAGATCCGTAAGCAGCACGGCAGCGATCGTTGCACCGTGCAGCGCGGCGGCGGCTGGGCCGACAAAACCGGTTACATCGCCGGCGGCATACGCGCCTTGCACGCTGGTCCGCCCGTTGCCATCGACGACAACCGCATAACCACCGATGTCAGGATTGAGATCAACCGCACAGCCTTGCATGCGTGGACCTTCGGAGGCCGGTGCCGGCAAGGCGACCACGGCGACGGTGTCACAATCAATGCGTTCGCCGCTGTGCAATTCAATGCTGGTTACTTCGTTGCCCAACAATGTGGTTGCTGCTGCGGCGACATCGGCCAAGACCACGGTTCGCACCGTGGCCCCGTGGGTCGTTAGGGCATCGCCGAGGGCAGCGGCATGGCGCCGAACTTCCGACGCTGCCGCACCACCACGTGCGCCATCCACAATCATAACGACTTGCTCGCCGGCAACCACATCGTGGGCGGCCAACAAACGTGCTGCGGCGCGAGCTGCGATGACGCCAGGTCGGTCATTGTTGTCGAATGGCAAATTGCTTGCGTAACCTCCGGTGGCCCAAAGCCAATGCTTGGCGTGGATGCGGAGCAGGGTGGATTCACGCCATTGGCCGTGGCCTGCGCCGTGACATGCAATCATCACACCTTGGCGAATGTTGCCAGGCTCGGGGAAATAGCCAATCACCGTAGTCTGTGCCAGCAGCATGGCTCCGGCATCTGCGGCGGCGGAAATTGCGCCGGCGGCAGCGGCGCGCCCAAATCGCACGTCGGCTAAATAACTACCGCCTAATTCAAGTTGTTCATCGAGCACGACCACGCTGCGGCCTGCTGCGGCGATGTGCGCGGCTGCAGCTAAGCCACTTGGGCCACCGCCAATGACGGCTACGTCGATGTCAACATGGACCACGGCTTGGCCGGTGTCGCTGTCATTTGCAGAGATGGACACCGTCGGCAACTTGCCAATTCCCGACAGCGCGCGGACCACACGATTGGCAACTTTGTTCAGCACCGTTGCGCTGGTCATCAGGGTGTGGTGGTCCATGCCGCGACGATATACTTGGTCCACAGCGCCGAGAATATCGAACCCGGCCGAAGGAAACGCGTTCTGGGTTTCGACGGAGGTGCCATCACGGCAAGAGGCCTGACACGCACGCAGGTTTGGTACGCCGTTGATGCGCACCAAACAGCCGGAACAGTGGCCTTCCATGCAAAAAGCACCGCGTGGGCGATGATATTTGAGCGATCTCGATAGCACCCGCTGTCCGGCCAGCCAGGCTGCCGCTGCATAACTATCGGACGCGTGGGCTGACACCGCGCTGCTAGCAAGGCTAAAGCGGAGATCGCGTGGTAGGTCCAGCGGGACCACTGGTTCCGACGACGATTCCGATGTTGCGGAGGAAGTTGTGCGGCGCGCCACCGGATGATGGATAGCATAATTGTCCGGCCTGGCATCGGTCGCGGTGGGGTTTCTGCCGGCAGCATCTGATGTGAATCCGGCAGCCCGCTGCGTTGACCTCTTTGGTGTCGGTGGGCTACCGTCCACCAGCGACACGAACATACGGGGAACTACAAATGGCGACAGCAACCAGACCATGTCCTTACTGCGGCGCCGCAGTGATGTTGAACGCACCTACCTGCGGAACGTGCGGGCGGCCAATGCCGCCAGCGCAAGCTCAGCCGCCAGGCGGTGCACCAGCCAAAACTATGTTTGGCTATGCCGCTCCTGTGGTGGCTCGGCCTGGCCAACCGGCCGCACCGCCAGCACCGCAAAGCTACGGCGCACCGCCTGCGCAACCGCCAGGTTTTGGCCCACCACCAGCACAACCAGGTTACGGCGCACCGCCTGCACAACCAGGTTACGGCGCACCGCCTGCACAACAAGGCTACGGCGCACCGCCTGCACAACAGGGCTACGGCGCACCGCCTGCACAACAGGGCTACGGCGCACCGCCAGCACAACAGGGCTACGGCGCACCGCCTGCACAACAAGGCTACGGCGCACCGCCTGCACAACAAGGCTACGGCGCACCGCCTGCACAACAGGGTTACGGCGCACCGCCTGCACAACAGGGCTACGGCGCACCGCCTGCACAACAGGGCTACGGCGCACCGCCTGCACAACCAGGCTACGGCGCACCGCCTGCACAACAGGGCTACGGCGCACCGCCAGCGCAACAAGGCTATGGCGCACCGCCGGCACAGCAAGGTTATGGCGCACCGCAAGCAAATCCATTTGCTGCGCCACAACAGAATCTGCCTGGGCCTCTCGACAACCTCGCGCGTGGCCTGCCGCAGTCGCAGCCGGGCACAATTTTTGGTATTCCGATCGCGCGGCTGCGTGACGCCGACTTGCAAAAGAAGTTTTTGTTTCTTGCTGGCATCGCATTGATAGCGTCGGTAATCGTGCCGTTCACCACCGGTCCAATGCGATTTGCATGGTCGGAAGGTGCGCCTAAATTCGAAGTTTTGATTTGGCCAATTATCGCTGGCGGAATCTATTTATTGTTAACCGCTGCGCCGCCGCATGTTCGCGCAAATATTCCGCCGATTGTTTTACACTGGGCACCGTTCGCGGTCGCATTGCTGGGCGTGCTGATTTCTAAAATGGGCATGAGCATGATTGGGCTAATGCTGACGCGTGGACGCGGCGAATATAGCTTGGGCTTCGTCGGTGTGATGTATGTGTTGGGCTACATAACCATCATCTTTGGCTTGCTTGCGCGGATTGCGCAGCCGCAGGATCAGATTGCTCGAATCGTAACGGCCGTTGGCGCCGGGATGTTGGTGCCGTTTTTCTTCAACATGTTTGATTTTGCATTCAAGTTTGATCACATGCCGTTCATGTTTGTGATTCATAACCTAATCTGGTTGTTGGTCGTATTGCTCGGCGTTTGCTGCGCCGTGTTTGTCGTCAAGCCAGAGAAATTGCCACCAGCACTGCAAGCCGTGGATGCGTTAGCGCCATTGGTCGTTGCTGTGCTGATCCTGTGGTTGCCATTGCAACAAGTCCTGTTTGGGCTTGGCATGATGTTGGAGAAATTCGGTTTTGTGTCGTCACTGCTAATGATGGCCCACGGTGTGCTGCCAATTCTTGCCTACTTCTCCATCTTGATGATGGCGTCCCCGGCCGCCTATGAAGAAGCCAAAGCGATGTTCTTGAAGAACAACAGCGGCGGGGGCGGGCAACCACCACAAGGTGGCGGCTATCCCCCGCAAGGTGGTGGCGGTTATCCTCCGCAAGGTGGTGGCGGTTATCCCCCGCAAGGTGGTGGCGGTTGGCCTCAGCAATAGCTGAGTCAAGCCCTGACACGCGCAGTGACATTTTCACGGAGTAGTATGAGGTCCGAACATCCGAGTTCGGGCCTTTTTTCGTAGCAGCGTCGAGTCGAGCGCGGGCCGTACGAGCGATCACACCGGCTGTGCTATCGTTGCCGCATGCGCGAACGCGGGCTTGAGTTTCGAGTGGGCCTCCTCATCGTAGTTGCGATGGTTGTGCTCGCCGGTTTTTTAGTCGTGCTGGGCAATTTCTCATTGCGCTCGGGCATCACTTTTTACGTCGACTACGATTACATCGGAAATCTACAAGCTGGTGCCCCGGTTAAGGTTTCAGGTATCAAAGTAGGCAAAGTCGCCGATGTAGATTTTTTGGGCGGTCGCATCGATGCCAAAACTGGCCGGCGCGTACAGGTGCGCTTGCATGTTTGGATCGAAGAACGCGCGAAACCAAGCATTCGGAAAGACGCCGAATTTTTCATTAACACAGCTGGTGTCCTCGGTGAACAGTACTTGGAAATTGTGCCCGGCCAGGATTGGACCGGCGCCGAGGTTGCCGCTGGCGAAGTTCGGCGCGGCTCGAATCCGCCACGCACTGACTTGGTGGTCGCACGTTTGTACGAAGTGCTCGATGGCGTTTCCTCCGTGCTGCGCGATGACAAAGACGCCATCAAGGCGTTGCTGAGTAATAGTTCGAGTGCGGTTGCCGAAGTGAACAAGCTGCTGGTCGATAATCGTGCGCAGCTTGCGTCATTGCTCACCAATGCTTCCGGTTTGGCCGGCGAAGCGACAACCACGTTGAAAAAAGTAAATGCAGGGTTGGGCGATCCGCGCATGATTACCAATGTGTTGAACAATACTGATGCGCTGCTGGTCTCCGCCCGTGGATCGCTTACCACGCTGACACCGGCCGCTGCGGCGCTGCTGCAAGATGCAACGCGGATGACCGGCATCTTGAATGAGGCGCGAATTGACCGGGCGATTGCAGTGGCTGATAAAGCTGCCGCCGCGGCGGGGCAGGCCAATGGTTTGTTGATGAACGTGAATGGCCTGGTAACTGATTTGCGTGCTGGCAAAGGTACAGCCGGCGGCCTGTTAGCGCGCGACGATGTTTACGCCGACCTGCGCGAACTCATCCGCGACCTCAAGCGCAACCCCTGGAAGCTGTTCTGGAAGGAATAGCCAGCGATGGATGAATCGCGATTTCAGACTCGGGTTGGTGGTTTGGTATTGCTGGCGTTGTTAGGTGCCATCGTATTTACCATTGCGATCTTACCGCGCATTGAATGGGGCAAACAAGTTCGAGTCGCTGTGTACTTTCACGATCTCGGCGGGCTGCGGGTTGGTGCGCCGGTGATGGTTGCCGGCCGGCACGTCGGCGAACTTGAATCTGTAGATCGGGTTGCGCAACCCGTAGCGCAGTTAGATGGCGGCACGGTCAGTGCCGAGTCGCCGTTGGTGGTGGTGCGAATTGTATTGCGTGCGAGTTACGCTGCGCGCGTACACGTCAATAGTGATTTTTTTGTGGCGTCGCAAGGTCCGCTGTCTCAGCGGTATATCGAAATAGCCAATCGCAGCGATGTGGAACCGGCGCGGGCGCTATCGTCCGGTGACCGGCTGCGTGGGATTGATCCACCAAGTATAGATCGCGTGTTAGAGCGGGCGTGGAATCAAATGGCCATTGCCAAGCGCTTTCTCGACGAGGTGTCTCCTGCGGCGCATGAGCTTGGCGTTGAGCTGCGCAGTTTGGTGGCGCACCTCGATGAGTTGTCACCGACTACGCAAGGCTACATCAGTCTGGTTAGCCAAGCCGCTGGGTTGTTTGAACAGCTCGAACAGTTGCGTGGCCAAACTGGCGGAGCGGCGACCGTTGCGCGAACGCAGCAATTGATGCAGCGGGCAACGCAGCTGTTTACGCAACTACGTGCCAGCGTTGCAACGATTGATGAAAAATTGGCGGTGCTTCGTGGCCCCGAGTTGACGCGGTTGAACGCCGGCGCTCAGCGCATGACCGCACAAGTACACATTGCAACCACCGCATTGCGCAAGCTGATGGAGCGAGTGGAGCCGGTGTTAGCAAACATCGAAGGCGCTGCGCAGATGTTGGCTCGCGGCGAAGGTTCGCTGATTCGCTTAATGACCGATCCTGAGTTTCCTGAGGACACCAAAGAACTTGGCAAAATCCTGAAACGCACGCCATGGCGTATTATTGGCCATCCGTCCGACGCCAAATGAAGCAGCGTTCTTTACTTGGCGAGCGCTTTAAGCTGGGTTTCGAGCTCTTTACGAATCGGCGAAGACATCTTTAGTATCGCTTGTTGTGATGAACCGTAGCCGATGAGCCCGGTGCCTTTACCGCGTTCACCGGTTTGCTCTGCGGTCGCGGCAATGCCACGATCCAGCGTCGCGACTAATGCATCGTATTGTGCTTGGGTAATCGTATGCGACCACGCTGGGCCACCGTTGTATGTACCACTTGAACTCTCGGCCGCCGTTATGGGCTTGTAGCCAACCGTTAAGGTCGCGCCGTCGAGTTGATAGCTGTTGCCAGCGCCGTCACTGTAGGAAAACGAACGGGCTACAACTTTGGCAGGCGCTGCATCGAGGCTAACGGTCGGGGTTGGTATGGGCGAAGTCACGGTCGAAGATCCTGTCGCTGGAGATGCTGGCGTCGGGGCCGGGCCTTTCGAAGAACAAGCCACGAGTCCTGCAGTGCAAAAGCCAACCAAGAGAGTTTTAATCACGCCGCGAGTCTATCAGGCCGCGTTACGAGCTGCACCTCAAACCTGCGACCCTTGGCGTAACATTTCGCGACGACCGGAGCCCGGGCGGGCTGTGATGCGCTTAAAAGCCCGGTGTTTCCATCGGGCCAGTCGAAGCTCCGGTGAGAAATTGTTTGACGATAGCATCACCGTCTTGTTGCAGTGCGGCCGGCGCACCAACGCAATAGACTCGGCCTTGGTACAGAAACGCAACGCGATCGGCGGTGCTAAAAATAGATGGCAGGTCGTGCGAAACCACCAGCGCTGTTACCCCGATGTCGCGGGCTAACTCGCGGATCAACGCATCGATGCGTCGCGCACTAATCGGATCGAGGCCGGTGGTGGGCTCATCGAACAGCATCACTTCAGGTTTGCCGGCCAAGGTGCGTGCGATCGCAGCGCGTTTGCGCATGCCGTCGGATAACTCCGCGGGGAAACGCTCGGCGTAGTCATGCATATCAACCCGGCGCAGCAGATCAACCGCTTGAGCATGCGCGGCGCGGGCATTGAGTCCAGCATGTTTGCGCAATGGCAACGCGACGTTGTCGGCTAAGGTCATCGAGTCAAAGAGCGTTGAGTTTTGAAACACCATGCCGATGCGGCGCCGCACCGCTTCAAATTGGGTTTCGGTGTAGCCGTCAATACGCTGACCATCGAACCAGATTTCGCCAGCATCGACGCGCAACAGCCCGATGAGATGCTTGATGGTCACCGATTTGCCGACCCCGGAAGCGCCGATGATATAAAATACTTCGCCACGATTCACGCCGAGCGAAAGGTCGCGAATGACCGGTTTGCCGGCAAAACCTTTTTGCACCCCGCGAAACTCGATAAAATTCAGCGTGCTTGGCGTAGCGTTCGCTGGGTTAGTCATCGATGTCACAGCCCCACCGGCATGACCAGCAGCGAGATAGTGGAGATGACAAAATCGAGCGCGATTACCGCAAAAGAGCCACCAATGACCGCCGCTGTGGTGGCTTTGCCCACGCCTTCGGAGCTGCCATGTGCGGCCAAGCCGCAATATCCTGCGACAATCGGAATCGCGATGCCGTAACTACAAGCTTTGAGCAGGCCAAGAATGACATGGGAATTGCGGACATTCGATGGGTCGAAGAAAATGTTGAAGTTTACGCCGAAGGAATAGTGCGCAGTTAAACCGCCGGCGCTGTACATGATGCCACTGGCCAAAATAGACAACGCGATGGTGGCAATGAACGACGCCACCAAGCGCGGTGAAATTAAAAAATCGATAGGTGCCACACCGCACATGCGCAGCGCATCGACTTGTTCGGTCACTTTCATCGATCCGACTTCGGCCGCGATGCCAGCACCGACCCGGGTCGCCAGCATTAACCCGGTGAGCGTAGGTGCAAAATCGGAAACCGCAAGCCGAATAAACTGCGGCCCAACCTGCGAGTAGTCACCGGTGACCCGGGCCAATTGCAAACACGATTGATACACCATGACCATGCCCAGAAAACCCAACGTCACGATCAGAAACACCAGCGAGCGATTGCCCATGCTGTGGAGCTGACGCCAGATTTCGCCAGGCCGTCGCGATGGGTCGTTGCGGCGCTGGGTGCGAATGGCACCGGCGATTGCGCCAATGAACAAAAGCCACATATCGCGCGTGACCACCAAGGCCCCGACGGTTTTACTGCCGAGGTTGCGAATCGAATGATATGCAAAACGTCGAATGCCCATTTCAACCGGTGAGGTATGTCAAAAAGAAGTCGAGCAACATGATCGAGACGGCCGCCGCAACCACTGCAGCGTTGACGGCGCGACCGACGCCGGTGGACCCACCCTTCACCGACACGCCGAAGTAACAGCTGGTGATGGCAATAGCGAAACCAAACGCAATGGCTTTGTACAAACCGTGCATGACATCGTACGGCGCTAAGTTGTCGGCGAAGCTGTAGTACATGGTTGACCATTCGATGCCCATGACAACGTGGGCCACCAGTGCTGCGCCGGCGAGTGCAACCAAGTCGCCGAGTATGGTGAGTACAAACAGCGCGATGACCATGGCCAGTACACGCGGCACAATCAAAAACGAAATTGGATCGATGGCAAGCGCCCGCAAGCCGTCGAGCTGTTCAGTCACCGTCATAGTTGCGAGCTCGGCGGTGTTGTTGGCGCCGACCCGGCCCGAGAACATTAACGCGATGAGAATCGGTCCAATCTCGCGCAGTACTGCGTAGCCGGCAGCCCAGCCGGCGAGGGCGGTCGCGCCAAACTTTTGGACAAACGGTGCCGATTGCAACGTCATCAAGCCGCCGGCGAAAAACGCCGTCAGCACAATGATGGGGACGGAGCGGTTGCTCATTTTAAACAGGTTGGCCCACAGTTCACGTCCATCGAGCCGTGGTGGCACCAAGCGCCGCAACACGCGGCCCGTTAGCACGGCGATGCCGCCAACTTCGTGGGCAATGGCGAGCGCGGACGTTCCAACACGTTCGATCGCGTAGGCCCCAGCACTCGTTACACGGCTCAGCAGGTTCGCCACTAGTCTTGCTCCGGTGGCACCAGCGCTTGGCTGAGTGGTCCATGTTGTTCACCGCGGACAAACTGTCGGAGCGCGTCGTCGTCGACGTTTTCGATGTCGGTCGCAGGGCCGAGGTAGCGAATGGCACCATTGTGCAAAAATGCCAGATCGTCGACGAACCGCGCCAACGCTAACACGTCCGACGAAATGGCAATCACGGTGCCGCCGGTTGTTACATGATCGCTGGCCAGCAGGTCGTACACTTTTTGGGTTGTAACTGGGTCCAAACCGGCGGTGGGCTCGTCGTAGATCACCAGTTCTGGTGTGGCCACCGTGGCCCGCGCGATACCGACGCGCTTTTTCATGCCACCGGAAAGCTGCGCTGGGAATTTGTGTTCACTGCCTGCGAGGCCAACCGCACGTAAACGCGCCACCGCGCGGTCATTGATTTCGCTCGCCGCCATGCCGCCGCGCCGCTGCAAGGCAAAGGTCACGTTGTCGAGCACCGATAGAAAATCAAAGAGTGCATAGTTTTGAAACAGCATGCCAATGCGGGCCCGCTGGGTACTCGCCGCACGTTCTGGCAGTGTACTCAACTGGTGGCCAAGCGTGAATACTTGGCCTTGCGAAGGTTGCTCCAGCCCGCACCATAATTTTGCGATCACGCTTTTGCCCGACGCCGCCGGGCCAACAATGCCCAAGCGCCGACCCGGTTGTGCAGTTAGCGACACGTTGCGCAATACTTCGCGCGTACCAAACGTTTTGGTCACATCCCGCAGCTCGGTGCTAGCACCTACGGACATGGTCCGATTTCGGCAACACGGTTACGATATTTCGAATCTGGGAATTCACGCTGTAAGCGCGCCCACGCAGTACAACCGCGCCGCTGCAGCCCGCTATCCGAACTGCCATGTAGCGTGGCGGCCAGTTCAAATAGCGCGTCGTCACGCAAGGGCGATGCTGGATAGTCTTTGAGCAGTTGCGCAAACGCATCAGCTGCAGCAATGGGTTGGTGCAAGTCATCGCGCAACACGCGGCCTAACTCAAGTTGCGCATTGTCGAGCCAAATCGAAAAATACGAGCCAGTTCCGAACGCTACTTCGCGCGTACTCAAAAGCCCACGTAGTCGCGCTGCGGCCCCGGCACCATCGTTGAGTTGGCGGGATAACCGCGCGGCGTGCCAGCGCGCATCGTCACGCATGCCGCTGCTTGGATGGTCTAGGTAAATCCGATCGTAGTAACTGCGCGCCAAGGGCGCATCGCGGTGTTCATGTGCGGCAAGATCGGCCAGGGCCCACAATAGATTATCGGCGATAGCGGTTTCCGCGAGGGGCGAGAGCAGGTGGGTAAGCTGCAACGTTAGTTGGTCGACATTGCGCACGCGCGCATCGCGTACCAACGTAGCGACAACATCGCCGGCAGTCGCTTCATTGGGCAATAGCGTGATCACGCGCCACCACGCATCGTAGCCGGCGGCAGCGTCGCCGCGTTCTAGCAGTAGCGCGCCTAGACGATAACCGGCGCGAGCCCACATGCCGGTATCGGGTTCGCCGGCTAGCGCAACATCAGCAGCGGCGTCCATGTTGCTAGCGGCTGGCGTTGTCAGTATTTTTTGGTACGCAACAATCGCAGCGTCGCGGTTACCGTCCTGGTCGAGCAGTTCGGCTTCGCCAAGGGCAGCTTGCGCGCATGCAATATCGCGGCGGCGCTTGGGATGGAGCTGTTGGCATGTGGTTTGGGCCGCACGATATGCTGCTACGGCTTGTTCATGGTGACCGTTGCGCTCGGCGGTTTGCGCCACTTGCAATTCGTGCAACGTCGCTGGTGCCGAACAAGCGGCGGCTAGCAGCCAGGCAAGATGCCCGAACTTGCAGCGCGTGATACCTCGCGCCATGGCGCGTTACCCTGCCAACCCTTGCGATGGCGCTATCGGCGCTTGTTGAAGAACCTCAAGCAACCGCGCAATTGCATATTCAATATGCAAGGGGCCGACGTCGAGGTGGGTTAACGCACGAATTCGGCGATCGTGAATCTTGCCGAGCAAGACGCCATGAGCTTTTGCAGCTGCAATCACCGTGGCGGCGTCGAGATCATGCAAGTCGATCATCACCGCGTTGGTCATGACCGCAGCCAGATTGATCGAAACCCGACTCGACACTGCGACGCCGGCCGCGAAGTTTTTCGCCAACTCATGATCTTGGCTCAACCGAGCGCGATGGTGGTGCAATGCGTGCAACGCGCCAGCAGCGAGAATACCAACTTGCCGCATACCGCCACCGTACATCTTACGAAATCGCACGCAGCGTTGGATGAGTTCATGCGAACCAGCTAAGACCGAGCCGGCTGGCGCACCGAGGCCCTTGGAAAAACAAACGCTGATGGTATCGAACCCAGCTGCTAACTCACGTTCCGGCAACCCGAGCGCGACGGCGGCGTTCCACAGCCGTGCACCGTCGAGGTGGCACGCCATGCCGAGTTGTTTTCCGGTGTTCACCACATCTCGCAAGTTCGCCATGTCCCACACCAGACCGCCGGCCATGGTGTGGGTGTTTTCAACTGTTAGCACTTTGCTCGGCGCAATAAACGGGTCCTGGGGCTTGAACGCAGCGCGCACCACAGCGCTGGTGAATCGGCCATCGCCGGGCAATTCGGTGGTTTGCACGCCAGCTAACGCAGCCAGTGCGCCCGACTCAAACCGCCAACAGTGAGCGTCTTTTCCAATTAGGACCTCGTCACCCGGCAACGTATGCGCACGCAACGCGATTTGGTTGGCCATCACACCGGTAGGCGTCCAAAGTGCAGCCTCGGTGCCCAACAGCTCGGCGACTTCGCGCTGAAGTTGCAGCACGGTCGGATCTTCGCCGTAGACATCATCGCCGACTTCGGCGTTGGCCATCGCCTGCCGCATGGCTGCGGTCGGCCGGGTAACGGTGTCGGAGCGGAGGTCTACTTGCATCGCTGCGTACCTTACACCCTAACTTGCCTACGGAAACCGGCTTCAGATGTTCAATCGCGGCTCAAGACCAGTTACCATTTTGGCGTTATGGCCGGCTCCTTGCCACCTAAGACCCCGCCGCCGATCCCATCGGCACAAGGCCGAAGTACGGCTGTTCGGCCGCCAACCAAGCCCTCGGTGCGACCGTCGGGGCGCTTCGATGCCGATTCCGCCGCTGTGCATGGCGGCGTGCGCGGTGTGCGCTCAGAAATGGTTGGGCGCACCGCCCAACTCGCTGCATTGCGCGCTGCGGTAGCGCAAGCTGTCGATTTTGCGGCACCGCAATTTGTGACCATCGTCGGCAATCAAGGCACTGGCAAAAGCCGCTTGGTCGCCGAACTTGTGATGGCGTTGCGTGAAAGTGCTGGTGTTGTCATCCGCAGTTTCCAAGGTCGTGCACGCAAAGTAGAGCGTGCCAGCGATCGAGGGATTGCCGTGGCTAGTTTATTGCGCGATCGCTTTGGCCTTACGGAGGATGATGCAAGCAATCGCGAACGCTTCACCAACGCAATTAGCGATGTGGTTGGACGCGATCAGGTAGGCGAGATGAGCTATTTGCTCGGTGGCTTAGTGGGCCTTGAATTCCCGCCGAGTTCATTTTTGCGCGTGATTACCGAACACCCGCGACAGAAGGCCGATTTGGTCAAAACTGCGCTGATTCGATTTTTTGAACTCGATGCGCAACGCGGCCCGTTGTTGTTGATGCTTGACGATATGCATCTTGCCGACGACGAAACCCTACAGCTGGTCACCGCTATTGCAGCCGGCCTTGGTGGTTCGCCCGTGGTGTTGTTGGTCGCAGCTCGGCCCGAGCTTTTGGTGCGCAGCACGCCCTGGCGCAATGCGGCCGTTGACATCGATCACGCGCGCATCGAATTGCGTAACCTTGAGCCTGAGGATGCCGAGACCCTGTTTCGAAATTTGCTGGTTCGATGCGGCGCGATTCCCGACGACATCGCGGCCGAGGCCGTCGAGAAAACTGGAGGCAATCCACTTTTCATCGAACAATTGGTTCGCTTGTTGCACGACAACGGCTCTATTGATTCGCGCGGCTCGGTATGGCGGCTTGATGCTGACCGCTTGGCTGATACCGAGTTGCCGATTTCGATCGAAGAAGCGATCGAATCGCGCATCGCAGCTCTCGAAGGCGAAGAACGCGAGCTGCTGGAGCGCGCTGCCGTGTTCGGTAACGTATTTTGGTTATCTGCCGTGATTGCAATGAGCCGGAGTTTGGGCGCTGGGCCAAAGTTGCGGCCGTTGGAATTTGAATGGGATGGCGGTGAACCGGTGCGGCGCCGACTCTCTGACCTCATTGCGATGTTGGCGGAACGAGATTATCTGTTGCCGCTCGATCAAGACGATTCGAGTATCGCTGGCGATACCGAGATTGTTTTCAAACACAATTTAGAGCGTGAGTTGGTGATCCGCTCGACCGAGCCGCAGCGGCTTGCCACGCTCCACCTCGCCGCAGCGCAGTGGTTGGAAGCCAAAACTACTGGCAAGACCGAAGAACAGCTTGAATTTCTCGCTGGCTTGTATGAACGCGGTGGCGAGCCACGGCGCGCTGCGCAATGTTACATCGCGGGCGCGGATCGAGCGCGTTCGCGCTATTCGCCAACGGAGGCGCGAACGCTGTATGAGCGTGCGTTGTTATTACTCGGCGCTCACGACGCGCCATTGCGCCTCGAGGTTTTACATAATCTCGGTGATGTGCTTGAACAAGATGGTCGCAGCGATGATGCCATGCAGCGCTTCGGTGAAATGCTTGAACTGGCGTGGCTGTTCGATAATTTTGGCAAGGCCGGCGCGGCGTATGCACGCCTAGGCCGCGGCTTGCGCCGGGTTGGCCGTTACGACAATGCGATGGAACACCTGCGTCGAGCGCAAGAGCTGTTCGCGTCGGCCCGTGATGATCGCGGCGTAGGTGCCGCGCTCGATGACATGGGGCAGGTGCACTGGATGCGTGGTGCCTATGGCCAAGCGCTTGATTATCATCGGCAAGCGCTGACGATTCGGCGTGCACTCGCTGATCGGCGGTCTATTGCCTTGTCGTTGGCTAATATTGGCCGGGTCCACAACGACTCCGGTAATTTCAAAGCGGCCATTGCGCAATTTCGCGAAGCGCTGGAGTTGCGTCGCGAGATTGGCGACATGGTCGGCGTGGTGCAGTCGCTGGGCGATTTGGCAGGCGTCCACGTCGCTGATGGGCACCCACGTTTGGCTGCGGATCTACTCGGTGAAGCTCGCACGCTAGCTAAAGAAACTGGCGACAAACTGGCCCTGGCCGAAGTCCTGTCTCGATCTGGCGAAGCTCAGGCATTGCTCAACGCCAGCGACGCAGCTGTCGCTGATTTGCTTGAAGCGCGGCATGTGGCAGCTGGCCTTGGTGATCGCATGTTGCTGGCGTTGACGCATGGCCGGTTAGCAATGGCCTACCTGGCACGCGGCGCTAACCAGCCGGCCGAAATTGAAGCCGAAGCGGCCATCACGGTGAGCGAAGCTGCCGGCCTTCGTGTCCAAGTTGGCTGGGGCCACCGAATTTTGGCAGAAGTGTATGCAGCGCAAGGTCAGGCAGCGCGCGCCGATGAGAATTTTCGCAAAGCCATTGATGTGTTAGCGGTGGTACGGCACGAACTCGAATTGGCTCGGGCCTATCGAAGTTTTGGTGCGCTCAAACATGCTAGCGGCTTAACCGCAGAAGCTGTGAAGCTGGTGGTCAAAGCCGACGAAATCTTTGCGCGGTTGCGCGGTGCAGCAGGCCCCGAATAACATGAGCTCGGTGCTACTTCCTTTAGCGCAAATGCAAGCACTCGCAGCTGCCGTGCCGCCGGCGGTGCACGAAGTCTGCGCGACGTTGTCACGCGCTGGACATGCCGCAGTTTCCGTCGGTGGCGCGGTCCGCGATGTGTTGCTCGGTCGCACGCCGGGTGATTGGGATGTTGCAACCAGTGCGTTGCCGGAGCAGGTTGTTGCGTTGTTTCGTCGCACCATTCCTACCGGCATGGAGCACGGAACTGTAACGGTGATACTCGGCAAGGGTGCTGCCAACGCTATCGAAGTAACAACCTTTCGTGGCGAAGGTCAGTACAGCGATGCGCGCCGCCCAGATTCAGTGACGTTTGGCGTGCCACTGCGCGAAGATTTGGCCCGTCGTGACTTGGTTGTCAACGCGATCGCCTACGATCCAATCGCCGGGGCCGTTTTTGATCCTTTCGATGGCATTGGCGATATCGCGCGGCAACAGATTCGCGCCGTCGGAGATCCGGTTGCGCGGTTCACCGAAGACGGCTTACGCATTGTGCGTGCGGTACGTTTCGCTGCCGTCTTAGGGTTCACCATTACCGATGAGACTTTGGCTGCGTTGCGCGTAGCATTACCGTCGTTAGCCAAGATTGCCCGCGAGCGAGTCTGCGTTGAATTGACCAAGTTGCTCGCTGCGCCGGTGCCATCGTTGGGGTTACGGCCGGCACTCGACTACGGCATCATTAATTCGATTGCGCCTGAACTTGCGATGGCCCTGGCGTCGCAAGCCGACGCTGCGGCCTGGTTACGTCATATTGACAGTTGCACCGTTGATGCTCGTTTGGCGGCCTGGGTGTTGCCCGCTGCAGCCGAGGCGGGTCCGGAATCCGGACGAATCGTTGATGACTTGTTGCGTCGACTCACCTTCCGAAACGCCGATCGCGAACGCGCGGTGGCGGTCCTTGTTGCCAGCCATACGATGCGCGGTGCTGCACCTGAAGCGCCGGCGGTGCGGCGTACGATGGCGCGGTTAGGTCGGGCCAATGTCGCGGTGGCAATCGAGTTGTGGCGTAATGATGCAAGTTTGCATGCGCAAACCTGGAGCACGGCTGCAGAGCGGATACTGGCCGCCGGTGATGCGCTACTCGTCGGTGAATTGGCAATTGGAGGCCGCGATTTGATGCGCGAGTTGGCGGTGCCAGCTGGGCCTATCATTGGTCGAGTGCTGGAACTCTTGCTTGCTGCAGTACACGAGGATCCTGCGTGTAACCATCGCGATCAGTTGCTGGCAATGTCGCAACGTGCAATCGCCAGCGGTAGGTGAGCTTTGCCACCGGGCGCGCAACCTGCCGTCGCTCTAAAAACCTTCGATCAGCGACTGCATCGTAATATCGAGGGCAGTCGCCACTTTGTATAACGTTGACACCGAACAGGCTGACTCGGCGCGTTCGACTTGCGACAATAGCGAGATCGATAAATTGGTGCGGCGTGCCAGCTGCCGTAGCGTGAGGCCTTTGGTCCTCCGCAATTCGCGCACGATCTGGCCAATTTTATTGAGCAGCTCTTCTTCGCGGCTTTGCAACAACCCTTTGCGGCGCGCGACCCGCGCGACCGCTTCGCGGAATTCGGAGGCGACAAACGGTTTTTGAATATACGCTGCGATTTCGTGCTGAATCGAGCTGGTTGCGGTTTCCAGCGACGGGAAGCCGGTCAAAACGATGACTGCAATATCGGAATCCACCGCGCGGACTTGCGCCAGTAATTCAAGCCCTGAGAGCTTCGGCATCATCAAGTCGAGCACCAGCAAGTGAAAGACTTCTTCGCGCAATCGATCAATTGCGGCTGATGGGTCACCTAGGGTTTCAACGCGGTACCCTTCGGATTGCAAAAAGTCTTGTAGATATTCGCGGATATCAAGATCGTCATCGACAACCAATACTGACAGTCCACTCGCTATTCGCAATTCTTCTTTGCTATGCAACGCCGCCGACACCGCGCAAGTGTATCACTGCTTGTACGGTAACGGGGTTGGCAACGGCGATTGCGTTGCGGGCTAGCGTTGGCCCGAGCCCGGCCACGCAGCGCTAGCGTCGGCGCCAAATCGGTAAGGCGATCGTCAACCCGGCCTCGACGGTGAATCCAGCGTCGCGGCCACCGGTCCAGCCAACGGTTACAAACGGGACGACACCGGCGTGGGCCCACAGCCCGACTGCGACGCCGGGTGCTGGCGCGACCAAGGTGGTCAGTTCGAGGCTGGCCCCAGCCGTGATGCCCGTCATAATATTTCCTAATCGACGGGTGCCTGCCAGGGCGGAAAAACTAACCCGGGTCCGCTCCTGGGCTGCGAGTCGGGTAACGCCTGCACTCAATCCGTAGGCTGCGAGGGTTTTTCGCTCGCGCACGCTGACCAGGGCCAACTCCACGCCGACATTCGAATCCCATGATTCGCGGTGTATGGCGCTTAGTTTTGGTCCAAGCCAAAGATACCTACCGTCTAAGTCATCCGATTCGGGCAAATTGCTTGGCCCTACGGTTCGTGTCGGGGCAGGGACACCAAGCGGTTGCGCACCTACCACAGTGGGGGCCCACAACAAAAAGCACGCGGCAAATCGTAGCAGCGTCGAACTGTACGATCTACCCGTGCATCTGCTTGGGCAATTCCTGCTACACTGTTCAGGCAATCGTCGGCGTTCGACGTTGGGATTTATAGTGGCTACCGCGAGCAGACATCCTCCTTCGTTAAACTCAGCTGATGCTCATGCAAATGTGGCACTGGCTGCGGTTCCGACGTCGATATTACCACCTGCGCTGGTCGTCGCATATCTACAGGTCCGTCAACAACCCATTTTCGATGGGATTAGCAACGAAGAACTGGCCACCCTGATGGTCCAAAATGGCATCACCCATCAAGAGGTCGAACGCGATCACATGGTGGTTGATCCAGTTGGCTTGGCCGTCAACACATCACGCGGCCGGTCGGCCCCCGTGGTGATGGTCCTGAGCGGCCAAATCGTGGCTGGAGTTTTTAGCGAAGCCGATCTTGTCGAGCGCCGAAACCGCCAAGATCGCCTCCTCAATGCGACCCGCGAGCAACTCGACGAAGAAAGCTTGATCAAACCGCCACCGTTGGCCCGGGTAGCGCAAAAGAATATCGCGTTGTTCACCGCTGCTGATCTTTTCAACGCGGGTGCATTGTCGGCAGCCCGTGGGTTACCGGTAGCGTTTTATTCCAACGCACCGTCGGCAATTCTTTTGCTTGACCAACGCGCTGTCGCTGACATGGCGGCCCGCCATCCACAGTTTGAAGCTCGCTTGAATCGCGCGCTGGCCACTACCAAAGAACGCATGGCGTGGCTCTTTGGAGTCAAACAAGAGCTGCTCGACTTCTTTGTTCGCCAAGGCATTTCGGTTGCCGGTGAAATGGTGCGGGTCCGGCAACTCGACCTCTGTATCGATTGTAAGCAATGCGAAGATGCTTGCGAGGATCGCTACGGTGCGCGCCGCCTCACCCTCGGTGGTTACCACTTGGGCATGCTCGACTTTGTCTACACTTGTCGAACCTGCACTGACCAACGCTGCATCGACCCCTGCGAGTACGATTCGATTAAATTTGATCCAATCAAAAAAGAGGTCGTGATCAACGAGGCGACGTGCACAGGTTGCACTGCATGCGCGCAATCGTGTCCGTACGGTGCGATCGACATGGTTGAGGTGGAGCCCGGTGCGCCAACGTTCAAAGAAGATTTTAAGCTGCGCCTCGACAAAGCCGGCGCATTGACGTTTGGTGCCGGCACGCCACGAGTGGCCAAAGCTCGACGGATCGCTAACAAATGCGATCACTGTTCAACGTATGGAGATCAAGCGTGCATTTCGGCTTGTCCAACTGGTTCACTTATCGAAGTAGATTCGGCGCTGTTAT
>JAYWHS010001120.1:0-7013 GCA_043777635.1 Kofleriaceae bacterium
TGCCGGCGACTTGTCGTCGGCAGAAGGGACGGGAACGTCCCTTGTTTGATCGAGGCTAACCAGCAGCTTTGACACTTTGTCAAAGCGATGCTGGTTAGCGCGGTTATTCGAGTTCAACGCCGAACCCAGCGCATTGGGCTTTGAGTTTGCTGCGCCGGGTGCCGGAAAGTTGCCGATACCATGTGGCCGCTTCGCTGATCTTGTTGGTCCGACACGCCACTTCGAGCAGTAACGCAATCGCGCGATTTCGTTGCGAGGCTGACGAATCTGCGGCATCGAGAACCATCAATGCAAAACGCCGGGCATCGACCGGGTTGTCAGCGGCGGCCGCGGCGATTGCATTGATGAGCACCTGTTGTTGCTCTGCACTTGGCGGCGCGACGGTGTTGGCTGTCGTTGTTGTAGCGGGTGAGTTGGTGCGGCTTGTGGCAGTTGGCGTGGGACGATTAGGTGTTGGTTTGGCCGCGTCAACTGGCAGCTTGGCGCTGGCATCCATGGAAGTTGGTTCCGTGACCGCCGCCGGCATCAGCGCGGCATCTGGTGCTGCAGCATTGATCCTTGCCGCATCGGGTTGGGATATCACCGCAACTGGCGCAACCGGATGGGCCGTGGTGGTGGTTGGGTTGCGGCCACGATTGAGCATAACCACCGTGACACCGGCAACGACCGCCAAGCCGACTACGGCAACGATAACCGGCGGAATTCGACGTAGCGGTTTGGTCGTGGCGGGTACCTGTGTAACGACTGCGGCCGAGCTTGTCGATGTAGCGACCGATAACGCAACTTGTCCGATCGGTTTCGCGTTTGGTGGCCGTGCATGTACGGTTACCAGCGAGGGTACCGCTGCGACCTCGACCGGTTCTAGGTCGGGTTCAATAATGTTGACGCGCGCACTTCGACTTGCCGGCAATGTTACCCCGGTTAGCTCACGCACAAAATCTTCCATCGTCGCATGGCGCAACGTAAGGTCTTTTTGCATGGCTTGAGCCAATGCGCTCAGCACATGGGACGGAGTGTTTGGTGCCGTTTGTTCAAGCGACGCGGGTTGCTCATACACCACGTTGAACAGCAGTGAAGGAATCGAGTTGCCAGCAAAGGCCGCCTTGCCGCTCAGCATTTCATGCACGATCACGGCGAGCGCAAACTGATCACTGCGGCCATCAATTTCGAATGAACGGCCGGTGGCTTGTTCCGGAGACATATATTGCGGTGTGCCGAGGATTTGGTTGTCTTGGGTTTGCACCGTGAACGAGTCGAGGATTTTTGATACGCCAAAATCAAATACCTTGGCAATTTCGGTGCTGCAACCATCAACTTCTGTCGGCACTAAGAAGATATTTTGCGGTTTGAGGTCGCGGTGAACCACGCCAGCGCGATGCGCAGCCGCGAGCGCTGAACCAATTTGCCGTGCCACGGACAGCGTCGTGTCCAACGCCATCGGCCCTCGTGCCATGCGATCGGCCAGGGCTTCCCCTTCGAGAAATTCCAACACCAGATACGGGCTGCCGTCATCGAGGGTGTTGAAATCGAGCACGTCGACGATGTTGGGGTGACCAAGTTTGGACGCAATTTCAGCTTCGCGGCGAAACCTGGCTAGCGTGTCGGCATCGCGCACTGCGGCATTGAGCACTTTGATAGCGACGCGCTTACCTGGTAGCCGGGCATGGCTAGCTAGATACACCGATCCCATACCGCCGGTGCCGAGTAAGCCCTCGATGGTGTAGGTGCCAGCAAGCTGCACCCCCACATCAAGGTTTCCATGTGGCAACGTAACGGTCACGCCGCAAAGGTAGCGGATCTAGCGTTGAACTGCACCCTTGATGGCGCTCGCGACGGCGGTGAAGGGCAAATTCGCCCGGCCTTGCAAGTAAATGAGTTATTCTCGGGCTCAGCCGTCTACCTCGAAATGCTCGCTGGTACTACGTAGTTTTTTTGTGTGCGAAGGACTGTCGATGAAGAACAATGATCTACTACATCTGCTGCGCGCGAACACCCTAGCGTGTGCGTTGGTTTGTCTACCAGCGGGCGCACTTGCCGGCGTACCCAACGCGGCTGATCTCAAGTTGACAACGTTGATCGATATTGCATCGGTCAAGGGTGAGCTGACAGCGTTAAAGGATCCAACGACCGCCACCGTTGTGCTGGTGTTCCTCTCGGCGGACGGAAAAAATGTAGTCGAACGGGTATTCCTCGGCAGCGCAACTCAATTGTTCGAGCAAAAAAGTGAGCCGTCGTATTCATCCTATTGTCCAAAGGGCGAGGGTGCGTGCGATGACGAAGGCTGGGGAGTGGCACTATTTGCACCGCGGGCAAAAACGCAAAACGGCCCTGAAGCAACGGTGATGTATAACCAGGCGAAGAACTATCAGCTTTTTTGCAGTAACGCGGCGACGTCGTTGATGGTTATGCCAGCGTCGGACGTCCAAGCCCTGCTGAAAAAGGCGACGTTCCGGACATCGGGCGCAGTGCATCGGCAGGTTGCGCTCGCTCGTGACGAAGCAGGCATTTACTATTTTGTCGATCGTCTGCGCGATGATCTTGGCGGCCAAGGTTATCGAGTGTACGTCGGCAAACGCGGCGCACTCAAACAAATGCCATTGCGCGATGTTGCGATTGATTCCGGCGGGATGGTGTTCGCCACCAAGAAGGGCGAATTTCGGCTCACCGTCGATACCGGTACGCCCACCGGTGCGACGTGGAACAGCAAGGGTAAGGCCCGAACCCTCAAGGTGCTTGACCTCTTTACCGAGAGCTATTTGATTTATCGTGAATTGGGCGTCTACAGTGCATTCGGCGCGGCGTGTGATGAGCAATGAGTATCCCTACGCCGACTCGGTTAAGATTCTTGAACACCACTCGTTGCACTGCGCTGCTGGTAAGTGTCCTGTGTGCGGTTGTCTGCACTCCGATGACGGTAGCGCACGCCGGGACGCCGTCAGCCGCCGATATCAAATTAACAAAGGTTATCGATATCACCACAGTCAAAGGCGACCTCACGGCGCTTCGCGATCCGCAGTCAAATACGATCGTGTTGGTGTACCGTGACGGTTTTGATGAACAGCGCATATTTGTTGGCAACGGAAATCAGTTTTTTGAACAAATTGTGATTGGATTTGTTGGCAATCCGCCAAATCTAACCATCACCATCGTGGCACCGCGGGCTCGGCCTAGGCCGCGCACGATCTTTGAAATTTCCGATGGTAAATATACGTTTACCTGTGACGAAAAGGACGTTGTTTCGCTGGTCAATCTAACGCCTAGTGAAGTTGCCAAGGTCTTGGCCAACGCGACCTTTCGCACGTCGGCTTTGGTGCGGAGCACCGCCGTGTTGGCGCGCGATGCCGCAGGCATCTATTACTTTGTAGATCGCTTGCTCGTTGAGTTCGGCGGTAGTGGGTTTCGGGTGTTCGTCGGCAAGCGCGGCAAGCTCAAACAACTGCCGTTGGTCGACGTCGCCGACGATGAAGCTGGGATGGTATTCGAAACCAAGACCGGCGAAATTCGACTTACCGTCGACAAAAACAAAGCGCGCAATGTGACGTGGAATGTGCGCGGCAAAGCCAAAGAGCTTACCTGGCTTGATCCGGAGTCGGCGTCGTATCTCATCAAACGCGAGCTTGGGATTTACGCCGGCTTCGGCACGCTGTGCGACGATCGTTGAGGCGCACGTAGGCGCACGAGGCATTTGGTTAGTCGGTGTAGTCAGGCGGCGCGGTCAGGGTTGCAACAGGATTTCCGGCTTTGATTGAACCTTCCAGCACATACGTGACTTCAATGCCGTCGCAATCTAAATCGCCCACCGCTTTGGCGACGTAGCCGGTGGCCGTTGATTCAATGGAGTAACGAAAGTAGTGCGGCTCATCAATCGCAAAATCGAGTGCTTGCCAGATCGGCTGCTGCCACTGCGCTCCATTGCCAGCGCACTTCTTTTTGCCGTCGGTGTCGACCTCACAACATGATATCGCAGGGACCAGCGCGGAACTGCCAACGACATAGCTACCATCGGTGAAGAACATCGTTTTCTGGTTTTTCATAATCCGATTGAGCATCAACTGCGCTTCGCTCACCTGACTTTTTTTGGAGTAGTCCCAAAACGCAGGAATCGCAACGGCGGCCAATACGCCGACCATGGCTGACCCCATCACAAAGCCTCCGCTTAAGGCGATCGATGAATTGTTCATCTCAAGATCGACGCGTACCACATTGTCGCCGACCAGTTTTGGGGCGACCGCGGCCATCAAAAATTTGGCCCAATGATAGGTAACGATAGCGCTGAGTTCTTGGCTCGGATCTTCGAAGCTGGTGCGCTGGGCGTACATTGGTTCTACTTGTGACAGCATCTGTTTTTTTCCCAGATCCCAATAACCCAGCAACGCTTGACCCTGCCCGGGGGCGGCCTGAATCTCAAGCAGTACGCGCGACATGCCGACGTCAAAGAATGCCGAGCGCACCAAGCCTCCCACCTGTGCCTGCAGCTGTGGCGGAAGTTTGCTGACATCGATCGCGCCACGCAGAATCGCCGTCGCACTTGGCTTGTTCAAGCGTGGGTCGAGGGTAGCTGGCTGATCGCTGCTGGTCGGGCCGCCCAACGCTAACGCTACGCCCCATGGCATGATCTTGCTTTCGCCAAATGTCTCGCCCAATTGAAAGCGTTGACTTTGCAGTTGCCCGGCATTGGCCGTGGTTGCAGAAATCACCAAATTATCAGGCATTGCTCCACCCATCGACACCACCACCGAGGAGGTATCCACAGGCGCACCGAGTGGCAGCAGTTTGAGCATATCTGCGCGCACCGCTGCACGATCTAGTGGCTGGGCAAATACATCGGTCGCTGCGATCAAGGCATCGAGCAACGGACCGCCAGCGTTGAACTGAATCACCGCAGCTTCACCTTGCGCTGCCAGACGATTTTGCACCGATGGCGCTGCCGCAAACGCCGGCCATGTTGGCATCCGTCCGCCAAACCCGATCACGGTTTCAGTTTGGCCCGGTGTTACCGTTAGACTTTTCTCCATCGCGGTTAGGTAGTGTTTCGCCAGCGCCGCCACCGCGGGTTGCTTGCGTTGCAATTCGGCAAGCATGACCGACATCTGCGAACGTGCTTTGTCGATATCTGCGATGGCTTCAGCTTGCATGGCCGCATGTTGACCAGGCCGGCCGAATGCTGGTTACGTAAGCATAAGACGATCGAAACGCTTACGCTTACCACCATCGGCTGTATCGCACTCGGTACTCCGACGACGAACCTCGGACTTCCGCGCTCGAAACATGCGCATCGCGCGCTACGCGGTCGCTGTTTTCGTCCATGCACACGCGCACGCAATGCGCCAACTCCTAGCCGTTACATCATGCGCAACATTCGTTGGCACACCTGCCTGCGCTGGGGTTTGCATGACGAAAACATCTTCCGGCTCTGCGCGCTTTGTCGCCTATGATCTTTCGCTGCAACTTGTCACTGCGGTTCGACTGGCCGCTACTTCGTGGCGCACCGTCGGTGACTTGGCTGATCAGGGCCGCCGTGCCGCCGTCAGCGTTGCGCTCAACTTGCGCGAGGGTTCTGCGTACCTGGCCGGCTCACCTTCGCGTCGTCGCTTCTTCGACATCGCACATGCCTCCGCTTTCGAAGTTGAAGCAGTGCTCGACATCGCAAGATGTTGCGGCTTCGATGGTCTTGAAGATCGCGCGGCACGGGCCTTGGCTGGTCGCGTTGCTGCGATGACCACGGCCTTGGTGCGTCGTCGGTAAGGCTCCGCTGCCGTCGCCCGAGTACCGTCGGCCGAGTACCGAGTAATTACCTGCGATTGCAGCGGTTTTCGTTTGAATTCCTTTAGGTGACCAGTGCGGCGCGAAGTGATTAGAATGCGCGACCACAACCAGAACACGACTTGGCAGTACGTGAAACTGCGCGTTTGTAGTCAGTACACGGCACGAGCCTGGTAGTGTCCAACCTTTGCAATAATCAATCCCTTATTACATTTTTGCGGCTCCAGCCATCGCGCCAAAAGCCGACGAGCAGGGCTGGAATCAACGGCCAAAGTAACGGTGCGAGCAGCGGTTGCTTCAGCACGCCAATCACAAGCAGCGCCGTGATGATCGCCAATGAGATCACGCGGCCGCGCGCGTACGATCGTCGCAGCCGCAGTGGCAGCGCAAACAACAAGACGTCGAGGGGGAAAAAGATCAAACAGCTTTCGTTGATATGTACGTAGGGCAGTGGGCTGATGATGGCGAGCACCCAAAACGCCAGGCCCAGCAGCGCGGGCGGTAGGATGGCAACTGCGATGCCGATGCGTTGGCCGCGACCCAGCCAGGTTAGAAGTATCGCTGGCGCAGTGATCAACAGCACCACCAACGCAAACAACACGCGGCCGCTGGGCCCATCTTTGAGTGGCGGCGGGCCACGTCGCTGATAGATGGTGATCGGTTGCACGCCCCACAATGTAGTAGCGGCTTCGCGCATGTAGTCAGGCAAAAACATTCGCTCAAAATAGGTTGGCACTCGGTCCGTGGCGCGGCCCATCGCCATATCGGTAATCAACAATGCGATCCGCATGCCGTAAAAACCGTCGCGCGCTAGGTCACGGTAGGTGCGGCCATCTGGGGCGGCCACCATCGCGGAAATCTTACCGCCGGTGGCGCCGTCGAGCACATCGCGCACGCGGGTTGTGCAGTTATCCCAGAAGTGATCGTAGGCGTAGTATTTATTTTCTTCACGAATATCGGATTCGAGTTTGGTAATCACGTTTTGTACTTCTTGCTGAGACAGCGGCAGCGGCTGCACCCAAATGCTGCGATCAGCATAGCGATAGATATCGAACATACCGCTCGGGTTCATTTTGCCGACGTAAAAGCTCTTGGTGCCACGGAAAAAACCGGTGCCCATCGCAACTGGGTGATGAAAATCACCGATGCCATAGTTGTAACAAGCATCTTGGTTGGCGTCGTCGTAGCGAATGCATAGCGCAATGTGGCCATGGCGTTCCCAGATCAACGAGCCAATGCCCATAGTGACT
>JAYWHS010001121.1:0-7011 GCA_043777635.1 Kofleriaceae bacterium
AGCTCAAGATACGCGTGAAAATTAGCGAGCCGCAAATAACCTTGCCGCGCTGCGAATACATCGTGCCAGCCCCACAGCAACAAGCCACAGCCGAGCAGCGCAAACGCCCCCACTAGCAATCGCCCAAAGTCTTGTTGCAACGCCCGCAGCGACGCGCCGAAGCTACGCATGGCATTGCGCGGCCGCGCTTGTTCGGGCAGCAAGCGCAACCAAATTGTGTAGTGCACGCTTTGTAAAAAGATAAACAACACAGCAATGCGTGCGCAGGTTATTGGCGCCCAGGTTTCCAACGCATGCGTCGGCAGCACATAACCAGCGAGATTGTCGAGGCTGACGCGATGCAACCAAGGATCTATGAGCCCGCCTGCAACGGCCGCCACAATTATCGCCACAATCAAAGGCACCATCCAACGCGCGCGGCCTGGGCCAAAGACCAGGCTAAACAGCAATACCGCGACGACGTTGTGCGCGTGCAACAACACGTACGAGGTAGGAATCGGATCGCGCCAGGCAACGGCACAAGCCAGGCCTACGACGGCGAGCAAGCCAATCCGTATCCCAACGTTACGCGGTGTTGCTTGCCGCCACGGAGACAACACCAAGGTCACCACGACAGCGGCGAGCCCAACCACCGGCGACACCCACCACAGCGTCGCAGCAAGCATGGCGACCACCAGCAGATCACATGCGCGCTGCGGAATCGCGGAGTACGGCGCTAGCACCAAGTACCGGACATCTGCAACTAAATGCGGCACGCCTAGTACCAACGGCGCCCACATAAACAACAGACTTGGCGCGCTCAACGTTACAGCTAGGGCGACAGTTAGCGATGTTGCGGCAAGAAACTCAATGCGGAAGGCGCGAGATTGCACGATGCGACGCAGCCATGCACTGCGTGACAACACCAGCTTTAACGCTGGCGAACGAACTCGATCCAGCGATTGCGCAACAGCTGCTAGTGGCACAGTGTTAGGCGCCGATGCGCGATGCTCGACGGCGTCGAGTGATCCAACCGAGGCCCAATACCACGCTCATGATCGTTAGTGGCGTCGGCAAACTCTGCGCCGACGTTACCGCACAGCCACTTTTGCGTGGCGGTTTGCTCGGCGTGGTTGGCAATACCGGGGCCGGCATTGGTTTGGCTGGCTCGACGTTCGCCGGCGTTGGGTTTGGCGTCGGCGGCATCGCTGGATCGGTCGGTGGCGTTGGTGGCGTTGCAGGATCGGTCGGCGGCGCTACCGGCTTAACCGGATCCGCTGGCTTGACAGGATCCGCCGGTGTTGGCTTCACTGGCTTGGCGGTTGCCGCAATCGGCGTGCAGTACATTCTCGACGCATGCGGCCCTTGGCAGGTGCCAGCTTTGCCTTCAAACGTACACGGCGCACCAGCCGAGGACCCCATACAAATTGCCCGCGCTGGATCCATCGGACCGATATCTGCGCGCGCAACATGTACGGTCAGCAGGAGAGTCGAAACTATCGCGCCTAGCGACAGCACCAATTTTTGCGGCAACTTATTCATGCGTGCATGGTGCACTGCTTTATTGCCTGCCACAAGTTTCGCGCCATCACTGCATGGCGAAACCCAGCGGCTATGGATTCGCTGCGCCAGCCGTGATGGTTGTCGACAACTTCCAATCAACCACCGCGTTGTTGGTATCACCACCGCTAGGCGTGCGCGTGAGAGAATTGACATCGTCATTGGTATCCACGCCGGCAAATGCGGTGCCTTCGACCAGCGAAACCGCAGCAGGAAATCCGGTGATCAGCGCAGCTGGGATCAGCCCTTCATACGCCAATGCATCAACCAGCGTTTTGGTGTTGGTGTTAATGAGCGCAACACCATCAGGGCCGTTCTGCAAAAAGTCACCCGTGGCAGCGATTGCCAAGGTTCCGTTTGGCACTTGCACTGCTGGATTTCGGATCACCAAATAGCCACCAATCGGCAACGTTGCGCCTGCGCTGGAAAGCAGAAAACGTGCGTACTCCGCACTACCGCCGCCATCGATCAACACCACTGCGAAATCTGCCAAGGTCACGACCGCGCCGGTACCATTGTAGATTTCGATAAACGATTTTGTATCGGTTGAAGCTTGGTCATAGTCGAGCTCGTTGATGACCAACCGACCGGCCGGCCGTGGCGCATCAACCATTGGCGCATCGACCCGCACCGCATCGACGCCAGCGGGAGCGTCTACCACCCTGGCGTCGCGCACCGATCGCCGCGCATCAGGAGTTTGATTGTTGTCACCGCAACCGGCAAGCGCAACAACACTAACAACCGCAGTTAAGGACCAGACTTTTCGCATCATATGCAGCGACGGTAACACTCACACCAGGGCAGTGCCAATTGTAAGGCACTGACTATGGCCGCTGCGACCAAAATGTCATGTTTTCAGTGGTCTTCGCCGTCGCCCAAAGCCGAAGTGTTTGAAACTAAACGCGCCGACCGAGGCCCACTGGTTGCACAACCGAGGCCATGCGTGCGCGCCCTAACACCGCAGTAACCTTGGTATCGCTGACGCTACTTGGCACCGTTGCATTCGCTCCAGTATCGAACGCCAGCGCCGAGGTAAACTGGGGCGTGCACATCGGCGGCGGAATCGAAGGCGGCACCATAAGTAATGAACCTCGCCCCGACGGCATCGTCGAAGCCGGCATGATCTTCGAGTATGTAGTGCCCAAACGCGATTGGGGTTTTGCCGCAATCGTTGAACAACTGGCGCGGCAAACCGATGGCTATAGTCAACGTGAAGAAATCAAAGCAGATCTGTTGGTTCGGTTTGCATCATCGAATCCTAAATTCCGTTTTGGCGTCGGCGCCGGCATTCGGTGGATTACTCAAGATCTTACTCAGTTGCGACCGAGCAACCTGCCCGGCGTCGATATTTTCCGTATCGACGGTAGCCGCACCATGGTTGGCTGGCAACCATCCGCCATCGCACCCCTTTTGTCGCTTGCAGCCTACGGCAGTTGGACCATTGGCTGTTATGACCGCGCTGCGCAAATCGACGACAACCAAATGCAAACGCGCGCCATTGGCTGCGGCGATACACTTACGTCTGCGTACGTTTTTGGTATCCGCACGACTGCGACCTGGCGCTAGGCCTAACTAAAACCCCAGGTGAAAGGTGTACCAACGTTTGCCGTCGCTGAAAATTGCCATCGCAGCGTCACCACCGGAAATCGCGAGCGCGACACCTTTGGGCGCGAGCTGAATCGGCGGCGAAACCAAGCCACGCAAGCTGCGCAGCGAAGCCCGTGCCGAAATATCAGCAGGCGCACGGACCACTCGGGCCTTGTGGTTGTCGTCGATTTCGGTCCACCGTGTCCGCAGCCCGGCACCAAATTGAATCACGCCAGATTTGGTTTCGATCAGCACCCCCGCGCGTTTGTTACCTTTGGCTTGTGCAATCAGCACCGCAACATCATCGACGCTATCGCCATCAAAATCGGCAACCACCAAACACGGCGCGCGACCGGTTGGTGGGCCAGGTTGCAAGTCTACCGAATCCGGCAGTGGTGGTGCACACAGCGTAACCAGCTGTCGCTTCTGTACATATTTCACCAGCACCGGCGATAACTGCCTCGGCGCGGGTGCTGATGCATCCACTGCGGCGATTGCCGTCGCTGGCCGAGCGACAACCACAGGTGCATCTTTTGCTACTGCACTGCGGCCCATCGCTTGCGTCACAGCCGCCACCGCGAATGCCACACAACAAATTTTCGCTGAACCCATGGTGCTAGTGTAACTGATCGCTACGGCAGCGCCAGCGAGGTTATTGCACCCTGGCTCAGATCACTGACTGACAACTGCAAAATATCGAATCTGGATTTCGGCACCGACTGCATCGAGATGATAGTGCCGCATGCTGGCTAACATCGGCGCTGGCGACGTCACATCATAATCGCCGGTACTGTTGCTAAAACGCGTGCGCATCTCTTTAGTGTTTACGTCAAATCGAACCGCCAACGTGGCAGGCCCCTCCTCGAAAGGCCGTCCCGTCCCGGAATTCTGAAGCGACACGTAGTTGCCAGCGCCGTCATAAAAGTTATTTGAAATCCCGGCATTGCTTGCACCGCTGCTGTAGTAATGCCCATAGTAAAAAGCCTCCATCGCAGTCACCTCGGCACGTACGCTCAGTTCGTGATTAGCCGCCGTTCCGATCACGTCGATGACGTTGTAGCCAATAAATATTTCGCTGGTGCCGGTTGGCCCAAGGATGTGCAAGTTGGCATTGTTAGCATCGTTGGCAGTCCAAACGTCATCGCCTTTGACCCAGTTGCCAATGATTGAATCGTCTGGTTTGTTTAGGTCTGCTGTGAGCAGCGAATAGAATCGCAAGGTATTCACCGTGGCGGGAAATGAATCACAAGCATCGCCAACTTGGTCATTATCGACATTGGCTTGCGTCACGTTCGCGATGTGCGGACAGTTGTCGACAAAATCCGGCAACCCGTCGCCATCTTCATCGTGACCGATGGCAAACCGGCTGTCGCTCGAACTGTCGGCTTGAACCGCGTCGGTAAAAGCCGCAGCGTCGTCGTCGGTACTTGGTGCGTTAAATCCCAACCGGCCACAACCACCTGCCATCAAGATTGCAGCGGCGACCAACGTTGAGCTGACATGCATTGCTTTATTGTCCGCTAGCCGGGCGTAAGGTGCAATGTGCGATGCGAAAACCACACGCAATACATGTGCGACGGCTCACCATCCCAATGTAGTCGCGCAGTGCGCTGCTGTCGCTGGTGGGTGCGGTACAACGTGCAGCAGCTTGTTGCTAGTGAACTCGCAAGATGCCACATTGCCGTATGGTTGGAGCGGTTGGCATGCGTAGAACGAGTTTCATCGTTGTGGGTTGGCTTGCGCTTGCGTCTGCGCCTGCATCCGCACAACAAGCCCTTGGCGAACCTCGGCCAACCCAAGACCAACAGCCCTTGGTCACACTTTCAGCCGGGCCGTTACTGTCCGTGCCTGCTGGCGATTATGGTTTTACCAACGGCCGTGGCTTCGGCGGTTTTGTTACTGCGACCTTCCGAATTGGCGCGCAGTTTTCATTTGCAGCCCGCTTGTCGTCAGCCGAATCGCCTAAACTGGCAGCATATGGGGCAGTCAATCGGCAGTCCAACACCGTTGATGCTGGCATCAATTATTTCATTGCCACGCCTCATGCCATCCGCGTAGTCGTTGCGGCGTTGGCAGGCAAACATTCTTCGGTCCCTGAATTCGACAACATCGAAACCGATTCCGGCTTCGGGCTACATGCTGAAATCGGCCTGCACTATTACCCGCACAGCGTGCTGGGATTGGTGGCCGCCGTTGGCTACTCCTACGCCTGGACGACCCGGCTGCAAAGCGGTTTCGACGGGCCATCACCTATCCCTGGCGCCCGGATCGATGTCGGTTTTGAAATGCTCAGCCTAAGCGCTGGCGTTGAAGCTCGCTGGTAATCAGCACAACCCGCAGTTGGCCGAAACTACTGATGTCAACCGACCGTCGGGCGCCTCGGCAGACGTAGCTACTCGACTGGCCAGTCGATACTAAGTTGTTAGAATCATGAAGTTCTACCCCGGCCTTGGAGTTGCATCACATGGCTGCAGATGAAACCCTTGTTCGCAGCGGCGTCCATCGTGTCTTTGCTAGGCCTCGCTGTCGGTTGCGCCTCGGAGCCGAGCGCGCCAGCAGTGTGCGACGAGGTCGCCGCCAACCTTGATGGCTGTAGCCCGGAACAAGCGGATGCGCTGCTGGCCAGTTGCCGGGCCCAGCCCAGCAACGCCGCCTTGGCCCAACTCTCAACCGAAGAAATCCAATCGGCATGCAGCCCAGCCGACGATGGCAAGGCTGACGCCCAAACCACCCTCACGGGGGTTTGTGTTGCGACCATGTACGGCATTAAGTGGACCGTGAGTGTGTTGTCGCCACGCGTGCAACCGTTAAGCGAAGATCTCAAACGTCAGCTGCGCCCAGCCTTTGGTGCGCTAGTTGACACTGCACGTATTACCCGCGCAGCGGAATTGCCACCGGGCATTACCATCGGTGGCCACGAACTATCTGTGACGCCGGCGGCGATGACGTTCGGCAACAATATCTTCATCGATAAAACCTGGGGCGATTTGATGTCGCCCGATGAAATGTTCCTCACCACCGTGCACGAAATGCAACACGTGCAACAAGTTGCGCGCGCAGGCGGATTCTTTCGTTTCGCTACCCAATATTGCCGTGAAATGATTGCCGTCAATTTTGACTACGATTTGATCCCGCTCGAAATAAACGCCGCTTCCGTTGAAAAAACGGCACGCAACAATCTCGCCCGTGGTTGCAAGACAGTTTTTTGTCGCTAGCCGCTCCGCGAGGCCGGTAGCTACCGCGCCCAGTACGCTTCTTCGTCGAGACCATCTTCGCGCTCCGGCAAACCCCGGGTCAGCCGTGGCGCCGCCTGAATCAGCACTTGGTAACTAACCCGGTTGGCGTAGCGACACACTTGGCTCATCGACGAGTAGGTCAAAAAATCGTGCGTATGTTTAGCCGAGTTTGGCACTCGCGCGCGGTGGTACCGATTGGCCACAATGTCATGCAACAACGCTGCAAGTGCTGCATCGCCGGCACCATTGGTACTGGTGATGCGCGCTGGGCCTCCATGATACGGCGCAATATGCGCATAGACTCTGGTTGGATTGGTGCAGGCGACGCGCCGCATCGGCCGCGAAAATTCATAGCGATTGAACTCGGCGATGGCACCTGGCAGCAACGGATACCGCGTCTCGCGTTTGATATCGTCGTCGGTATAACCCGCCATATACAAGCCAATCGGGCCAGCGGTGCACAACACTAGGTCGGTGTATTGCAAGGCACTTTGACACGCCAGCAACGGATCCGATTCGCCGGTCAGCGCTTCGGCTTCTTCTTCATTCATCGTCAAGATGTTGACGTGTTCAGCGATAAACGCCCGCCAAAACTCGGGCCGTTCAGCGATGACAAAGCGGGTGCCCAACGTAAGCACCACTGGCACGC
>JAYWHS010001122.1:0-2100 GCA_043777635.1 Kofleriaceae bacterium
ACCCGCGGGTGCGTGCCATCGACAGGACTCGAAACCGACGTTAAACCCGCAGTTAAGCTCACCGGCCGCATCTGATGAACGATGCGGGCGCGACGGCGACCGGGAAACGCACGGAATCGGCGACGAGCCATAGTCAACGGTGGTAGCAGGTTACGCGGCGCGGTGCAAAGGTTGCTAAAGCGTTGCGGTAATGTTGCCAATTGCAACGAATTGCCGGTGCGACCATGCAGAAAGGATCTCGTGACACCCAGCGCAGTCACGCAAGCAACTAGAATTAATCATTATTCACACTTCAAAATACTGCCTCACTAGATCATTGGGTTGGCCTGGGAGTTGCCTTAGGCTGCCCCGTGGCGCAATTGAAGTTAACTGGCATCGTGAAACAGTACGAAGGTACTTCGACTCCTGCGATTCCAGCATTGGATCTCACGATTGAGTCGGGGCAGATGGTGGCCTTGGTCGGGCCTTCGGGCTGCGGCAAATCCACCACCCTGCGCATGGTGGCTGGCCTCGAAGAAGTCACCGCTGGCCAAATCTTTATCGCCGACCGCGATGTCACCCATTTGCCGCCAGCCGAACGCGATATCGCCATGGTGTTTCAAAGCTACGCTTTGTATCCACATATGACGGTGTTCGAAAACATGGCGTTTGGGCTACGCATTCGGCGAGCAAGTGACTCGGAGATCACGACGCGTGTGCATGCCGCAGCGCAGTCACTCGATCTGATGCCTTATTTGCAGCGGTTGCCCAAAGCGTTGTCTGGCGGCCAGCGGCAACGGGTGGCAATCGGCCGAGCGTTGGTCCGCGAACCACGGGTATTTTTATTCGACGAACCACTTTCGAATCTCGACGCCAAATTGCGTGGCGAGATGCGCCGCGAAATTGCCCGCATTCATCGGCAAACCCAAACCACCTCCATGTACGTAACTCACGATCAAGTCGAGGCAATGACGCTAGCTGACGTTATCGTGGTGCTGCGCGACGGTCGGGTCCAGCAAATCGGCACGCCGCAAGCAATTTATCGCACGCCCGCCAATAAGTTTGTGGCTGGCTTTTTTGGCACGCCAAGCATGAACTTTGTATCGGCCGAGATAACCACAGCGTCCGACGGTGGCCTGACAGCGAACGCCTCGGGTTTTTGTATGCCACTTGCGCCCGGCGCAGCCCCTAGTGCGCAACAGATTGTGGTCGGCTTGCGGCCCGAAGGTATCGCGTTGACCGGCCAATCCGGCGACATAGAAATACACGGCGCAATCACCGCACGCGAATTGTTAGGCTCCGAAACGGTGTTGTACGTGGACACGGTGGCTGGCCAGCTCACCGTCCGCACTGCGCCGGACGCCAGCGCACGCCCCGGTGATCAAATTGCGCTTTGGATGAATCCGGCTGCAATCCATCTATTCGATCGAGCCTCCGAGCAACGCTTGTGAATTGTAAGCATCGTACTATCGCTCAATTCAGCTGGACGTTGGTCCTGCTGTTGCTGGTTAGTCTCGGCACCAGCTGCTCCGAGCCCGGCATGGTGCTGTGGCATGCCTACAGCGGCAATGAGCGCACAGCGTTGGAGAGCTCTGTGGCCCGCTACAATCAGCGTCATCCAGAAGCACCACTGCTGGCGGTCGCGGTGCCCTACGCTGGCATGGCCGACAAACTGGCATCGGCGATTCCCCACGGCAACGGACCCGACATTTTTATTTATCCGCACGATCGTCTCGGCGATTGGGTCAGCGCGGGCACCATTGAACCACTTGAATTCTGGATCGACGACACACTGGTCGAGCGCTTCGAACCTGCCGCGTTGCGCGCGATGGTCGCACGAGGATCGCTGTGGGCCTTGCCGGTTGCGGTCAAAACCGAAGCCATGTTTTACCTCACCGATCATTTTAAGACTGCGCCGCGTACCCTCACCGAGCTACGCAGCATGGCTGCAAGCGCACAACCGCTAGGCGAATATCCGCTTGGCTACGTCAACGCCGACCTGTACGGCCACGCGCCAATCTTGCACGCTTTTGGTGGTCGCGCCCTCGATCAAAACGATCAACTTGTGATCGATTCAGTCGATGCTGTGCACGCCGCCGAGTATGCCCGTGAACTGGTCAC
>JAYWHS010001123.1:0-7009 GCA_043777635.1 Kofleriaceae bacterium
GTCGATGTGTTGTCGCCGTCGCGCAACGCAGAGCCCGCGCCGCAACTCGATCTATTTGAGATTGAGATGCCGCCACCACCGCCGTTGCCCGAACCGCCGCCGGCCGCCGCAGTGCCCGAGCCACCACCCATCGCTGCGCCGGAACCAGTTCTGCCGGCCACGACGCGGCCAACCCGCCCCACCCGTATCGCCACGCCAGCGACACCAGCAATCAACGAAAATACAACTCCACCCGCCAACCTGCCACCCGATGCAACCGGTGGCGGAGCGCCAGTGTATGCGATGCAAGATCTCGGACCTGCCGCGCGCGGTGTCGCGGTGGCCAGCGGCGTATCGCCAACCGGAAAAACCGGACGTGGTGGCGGCGGCGACGGCACAGGGACCGGCACGGGAACCGGCGATGGTGATGGCGCAGCACCAGTCGCGATGTCAGTTGCAGCAATCAAGACCCGCGCCATGCCCAAAGGTGACTATTCGTATTTTGATGAATATCCCGACGAGGCCAAGCAACTTGGCATTTCTGGCCAGATCAAAGTGCGGTTGTTGGTGAGCGCCGAAGGCGTGGTGGTGAAGCGAACATTGCTACAAGGTTTGGGCCATGGCCTCGATGAGCTGGCGCTAAAAAAAGCCGCCACCATGCAGTTCACTCCCGCCCTCGATGCCAACGATCATGCGGTCGCGTCGGTGGTGGTGTGGACATTCAACATGCAGCTGCAATAGCGCACAACCGCCATGCGTGACGCGGCGTAGGTTTATTGGCCACACGTAGACGGCGATCACGTGGAGTATCGGGCAGTTGAGCCTTTCGCTCGATTGCATAATGCGCTTATCATGGTCGTATGCCATCTCCGAGGGGAACCGGCGCTGCTGCAGCGCTTTGCTCATTGCTACTTCTTGCACCGATCCAAGCCCAGGCCGGTGATCCGCCGTTCGACCCGGCCATCGACGTACAACTCTACGACTACGCGGTCGGTCCTAAAACATTTTTCACAGTCGCGGATGCCGACGTCGCTGCGAAAAAGCAGCTCACCGTCGACATGTTCATCACGTTTCTCACAAACCCTTTCACGGTGTACAACGTCTCGCCGGGCGAGGACATGATCACTGGAGCGCGGACCCAAGTTGTCAAGTCGGTGCTTGCTGGTCAACTTTCGGGCGCGTATGGCCTAAGCGACAAGCTTCAAGTTGGCGTCATGTTGCCGATGGTGTTCTCCATGGCTGGCGACGGGCTCGACCCTAAAACTGCAATGCCAGCCTCGACGGATCTGCGGGTGGCTGGCCTCGGCGACCTAGCAGCTGAACTCAAATATCGCTTGGTACGAAAAAATGACTGGCGCGTCGCCGCGATTGGCGCGGTGACGTTACCTTCCAGTTTTGGCAGCGGCGGATCACAATTTATCGGCGATGATTTGCCGACGTTGCGCGGCCGTGTAGCCGCCCAATACTTGCGTGGCAAGTTCTCGGCCGGTACCAACGTTGGCGTGATCTTTCGCAAACCGCGCGAAATTTACGCTAGCGAAATTGGCCAACAATTGACGTGGAGTGGCGCAGCAGCGTTTCGGGTCACCGAACGATTCTCATTGATCGGCGAAGTGTTCGGCCGTACCGGGTTGTTTAAGTTTGACCTCGATCGCTCGCCGATGGAAGCTGGCGGCGGCTTGCGAGTGCAAGCGACCAGCTCGCTAGCGGTGGTGGCCGGCGGCGGCGCTGGCCTAATCAAAGGTATCGGGTCACCCGATGTGCGTGCATTTTTCTCGGTTGGCTACGCTCCAGATATTCGCGACACCGACGGTGATGGCGTCCCTAATGGTCGCGATCAGTGTCCTTTGGTTGCCGAGGACCACGACGGTTACAACGATCGTGATGGCTGTCCTGAAGATGACAACGACGGCGATCGTCGCGCTGATGGTGTAGATAAATGCCCGATTGAGGCCGAAGATATTGATGGCTTCGACGACGATGATGGATGCCCCGAACTCGACAACGATAGCGACGGCATCGCTGACCTCGAAGACAAATGCACGATGGACAAAGAAGACGGTCAACAACCAGCACCTAAAGATGGTTGTCCTGCCGACAAACGTGATTCAGACGGTGACAGCCTGGCTGACAACATTGACGCGTGCCCAACTGCAACCGAAGACGTTGACGGATTTGAAGACGACGACGGCTGTCCTGAAGCCGACAATGATCAAGACGGCGTGCCCGACGCCACCGATGCCTGTAATTTGTGCGCCGAAGACAAAGACGGTTTCGATGACAGCGATGGCTGCCCTGACTTCGACGACGACCACGATGGAATCCCGGACGCCGCTGACAAGTGTCCCAAAGAAGCGGAAACAATCAACAGTGTTACCGATGAAGATGGTTGCCCGGACACTGGCGGGGCCAGCTTGGCGACACTCGATGGCGATAAACTGGTCGTCGACCGCGTGCCAACGTTTGACCGCAATGGCTTAACCAAAGGTGGCCAGTTGATTGTAGATCAAATGGCGTTGGTGATTTTAAGCAACGCCGACGTTACCAAGTGGCTGGTTGCGTTTGCCAACACCGGCAAAAACGTTGCGACCGAAGCCGAGTACGTCAGGGCTCGGTTGATTGCCAAAGGCGTTCCAGCAGACCGCCTCGAAATTCTTAGCGCGGCCGGCGCGCCACGCCTTGGCGTCATCGTGCGAGAACGAGCCGACGCTGATGCGCCCAAAGCTTGCCCCGTGCAACTGCAAGTGACCCCACGCCCAGCAAAGGCAACGGTTACCGCACCGACGACGACACCAGCCGCGACACCAGCGCCTGCTGTTACGCCAGCTACAGCTCAACCTCGGGCCGTGCCGCCGGCACCTGCCGCAGCATCAGCACCAACCTCGGTTCCAGCCACAACTGCAAAACCGGTCACGCCCAGCACGACAACGGCACCAGCAAAACCAGCATCGCCTACTGTCGTCACACCAGCCGCGCCGGTGGCGCCAAAGCCGCCCGCCGCCACGCCACCAGCAGCTCCAAACAAATCAGTCGTCAAGCCGACGTCCACCAGCCTGCCTACCGATTTAGAATAACCAACATAATATTGGTGTGAATCGCTAACACAACGCGACCACAACTTCGCGTGAGCACCCTCCGCGCAGCGTCTACATGCTGTTGGTCGTGTGAATCGCTAACACAACGCGACCACCACTTCGCAACGAATTCACGGTGCCGTCCGCACGCCTTTGATTACAGTTGGGGTTTTACCCACCACGACTTCGAGGGCTTCAATAGGGCCTTCATAATTGCGGGCCAAGCCAACGTCGATGCGCCACACCGTGTCGCTACACGCCGAAGAAATTCCACTTGGTTGCACGGTGTGCCCGACCACCATGCGGGTAACGCCAAGTTTGCGCAGTACCGCAGCCGTAGCGGTGCAATCGACATCCGAGCCCGCCAACGCGCGAGTCCAAACTGGACCGTCCTGTGCAGTCAACACCGTGGGTACCTCGGCCAGGGAACCTTGGCCATTGAGCCAACACCGCGCATCACGATTGGCAGCCTCAAGTTGAGTCACCCATGGTCCAAGCACGCCGGCATGGGAATACACGGTATCGTCGACGATCATCACCACATTATGTGCGCCAAACACTTTGGCGTAGGGCCCGCCCGGTGACAACGCAGCTACTCGCGCGCGCACCCGCTGAGGTATGTCCGCGAACTTGAGGCTCTTGGTGTCAAGCCCGGCAACATCTTCAAAATCGACGAAGCCACCAGGCGTAACATAGCGAAAATCGCCGGCTGCGTTCATCAATTCGTGATTGCCGATCAAACTGATAAACCGTCCGCCGGCTTGCGCGGCTTGCGCTTCTAACGCCTCGAACCAATCAACCGCAGCTTGCTCAGTATCACCACGATCGAGAATATCGCCGGTTTGCACGACAAATGTAGTGCCGCCGATCCAGCGGCCTTGACGATCAACAACCTTGGCGGCGATTAGCGCATCGCGTGCAGCGTCGAGATCACCGTGCACGTCACCAAGGGACACGACGCGACCCGCACTAGATACCCGCATAGGCAGGTCCGGCAACGTGCAAGCAGCGTCCGGTGCCACCGCCTCCGAAACGCCTTGTGATGATGAATCAACTTGCTGTTGGCCGAGGCGCTGCGGCATTTTGCCAGCGGATCCGGGTGACGGCGCTGCGACCCGTTGCGTATTCGCTTCGCCGGTCGAAGACGAAGTTCGGCCGCACGCCGCAAGCAAACCGAGCACCATGCATGCCCGATTTGAGCTACGCAATGGTCACCACCACCACCGTGATATTATCGTCGCCACCTCGCTCATTGGCTACATCAACCAAGCGGCCAGGTAATGCTTCGGGCGCGACGCTGGCCATAATCCGTCCCAGCTCATCGTTCTCGATGTAATTGCTCAGCCCGTCACTGCACAACAACAGTACATCGCCTTCAAGCAAAGGCACCGAGGCCATATCCACTTCAGTGAACCGCTCGAAGCCGATCGATTTAGTAATGACATGACGAAAGCGCGATTTCGCCGCTTCATCTGGCGTAATTGCGCCAAGTCGAAGCTGCTCCGCGATCCACGTGTGATCTTCAGTCAATTGCTCGATGGTCGCCGCGCGATACCGATACAACCGCGAGTCACCTGCATGTAAAATATGGCCAACTAACCCGACTGGCGCGCCGGCATCTTCACAGAGTATTGCAGTCAAGGTAGTACCCATGCCGCGTAAGGCTTCGGTGTCACGCGCCGCTTGATGAATCTCGCGACTTGCATCGCGCACCGCATGACGCAGCAGCGCCAACATCGGCGAAAAGCCTACCGCTGCGGGCTGCGTGGCACGCGACACGTCATCGGCGAAATCTGCATAGTCAGGAGTGCTCATCGGTGCGGTAAATCGGCGTGCATCGCTATCGCGAGTATTGCCAGTGGTCGTTGCCGCCGTGCCTTTGATAATTTCGCGTCGTAACGCGTCGACGGCTAATCGACTCGCGGTTTCGCCACCCTGATGACCACCCATACCGTCGGCAACTGCAAACAAGCCATGCGCAACCTCAACGAGAAAGCTGTCCTCGTTGCGTGCGCGCCGCCGCCCTGCATCTGTTTTGGACCATGCCTGCAACTTCATCGCGATTATCCTACGTTGTCCGCTGCACGCTCAGAAACAGTGCCATCTTCACAACGCATAAGCCGACCTTTGCCTTCCGTTTTGCTCACTAAACTCACCGGACGTGACCAAATTTTGGCCACGTTGCGCAAGGTCTGCTTCGACTGCTCAATATCAAGGTCGGCGCCTTCGTGAATATGGCGCAGCAATAATTCGCCACGGTTGTCGAGATTGCCATTGTCAACCACAATGAGGGGCTGGCCACGATTGGTCAGCATTTTCAACATCTGATCTTTTACCTTCTTAAACTCGCGGCTCATGATTTCCCAATTGCCACTGCGCTCTTGAAAACCAAATGCGTAGAATTTTTGTTCGATACAAAACTCTAAGGTGAAGAATTCATCAATAAACGTTACATCGTTGTACAGCCGCCGAACTTCGAAAACTTTCTTTTGCCCTAAGCCGAGTTTTTTATCCCAGGCGCGTTTTTGATCCATGGAATCGCATTCATTCCACTCTTTACCAAACTGTCCGCGGTTCCAGCGATCTTCGATATTGCGAAACAATTCAACGCCGAGCTTGTAAGGATTCAACCGGCCGGGCGAGGTTGCCAACACCCCGGCGCAGGCATCGGCGTAGTCGATGACTTCGGATGAATCCAAGGCTTTTTCAGTCATGATTTTGGAGTGCCAATACGTGGCCCAACCCTCATTCATGATCTTGGTCATGGCCTGCGGTGCAAAGTAATAAGCTTCATCGCGGACAATTTCGAGGACATCACGCTGCCAAGGTTGCAGCGGCGCGTGTTGAATCAAGAACATCAAGATGTCGCGTACCGGCTGTTCAGGAAACTTTTTGCTTGCCTTGATTTTTTCGTCTTCGCGCTTTTTGCGCTGGGCTTCAACGAATTCAGGCGGGTTGATGTATTTGTCCATGTACTGCTTGGCCCGCAGCCGAGGCACATCATCTTGCGGCCCTTGCGCTTCGCGCTCGGCGGCTTCCACTTTGGGATCACGCTGCCGCACAATGAAGGGCGACATCGGATCGATGAGATTTTCCAGCGACAAACAAACATCAATGAAGTTTTCGACTTCTTCTTGACCGACGCGCGCCATATGTCGGCGCACGCTGGCCGCATGGTTCGCCATGCCGTCGATCATCTTGCGGTTGGTCTTCGAGAAGAAATAGTTATTTTTAAAAAAATCAACGTGAGCACAAACATGTGCCATCACGATTTTTTGATCTACCAGCGAATTGCCCTCCAGCAAATACGCGTAGGCCGGGTTGGTATTGATCACCATCTCGTAGATCTTGGACAGCCCCCACTCGTAGCTCTTGGACAGCTGCTCGTAGTCCATGCCAAAACGCCAATGCGGGTAGCGAGTCGGAAACCCGCCATAGGCCGCCACTTCGTTCATGGTCTTGTAGTCGAGTACTTCAAACAAAATCGGGAAAAAGTCTAAGCCATAGTTGCGCGCATGGCCCTCAATGGCGATTTGCATGTCGCGCAAGTAGTCGGGGAGGTGACGCAACGACATGGCGGTTTACCTATTTACCCTTGCCCAAGAACTCCTTAATGGAGTCCATAATGGCGTCTTTGCTTTTGATTTCAGAAGTGACCACGCGTTCATCGTCGTCGAAATGCGAGATCAAGTCTTTGATAAATTGACCGGAACCGTACGGCGATTCAACCTGGCCATACCCAAACAGATTTACGTGGGGCAGCAGGTCCTTTTTTAATATCTCTACACAGGTGTGGGTGTCATCAACCGACCAGTTGTCGCCGTCGGAAAAGTGAAACGGATAGATGTTCCACTGCGACGACGGATACTCGTCTTCGATCATTTTAGCGCACAACTTATATGCGCTTGAAATCATCGTGCCACCCGACTCACGCGTCCTAAAAAAAGTGTCGCGAT
>JAYWHS010001124.1:0-2099 GCA_043777635.1 Kofleriaceae bacterium
TCCCGGTGGACGCTCCACCATCTTTGTACTGACCGGTATTTTCGTTGGGCACTAACAACGTCAAGTATTCCAATGGTGCGGCGGTGCTCATGTTTTTACAATATGCAGTCCACGGTTTGGTTTCATCACCGCCGATGTACAACGTGTATTCTTGATCGACGATGGCAGCCGTCGCAACTTGAATTTCTTTGCATGTTGCAGGCGTGTAGCAGCGAAAACTGCCAACCGAGTTCAAGCATTGTTGAGCACCACATCTACCGGCAGCTAAACACTCATTGGCATCTTCGCAGCCGTCGCCGCTTTTGGTAAACCCATCGCCGCAGTCACAGGTCAGGGTTGTCATGTTGCACGTCGCGTTTGGGCCACACGCAGGGATGCAGTTGTCAACCACTGCATCGACGGAGTTACCATCAACGGCAATTGCAGCATCGATGGCGCTGTTATCAACAGTCGCCGTGAAACTACAGGATGATACCAAGACACCCAGCATCAATTAACCAGCGGCTCGCATGGCTTACTAGCCTACGCGATATCGACTCAAGTAGGGATACGGATGCACGGCGATGCAAATACCAGTTCTAGGACTGGAGCATTTCTACCTACATAGGCTGCCACAGCTGGGGTCGCTGGCGCAGTTACGTGGGTAGCCGCAAGATCAGGGTGTCGAGCAGATTTACTTCGATGCGACCGCTGATCGATAGCGACCGAATAGATTCGGCGATCTTGCGTTCCACCGAAAATCCAGTTTCGTGTACACAGAATGAAGACATCCCTTTCATCTGTATGTTGATGTTGCGTACTGTGGCGAGGATGCCGTCTTCATCCAAGAAACTCACTGCTAGGTCAGCGCGAAATCCGTCATGTGCGATGCCGGTTGCAGCTGCGATCGCTATTTCGAGGTCGTTGCGCCGTAGTCGAATTTCTACTTCCGTCTCCAGCATTTGTTGATTCTGGGCGGTGGTCGAAATTTGCAGCAGTTCTGCTTTGTCAGTACCAATGGTGAACGGCATGACCGTGCCCGTAAGAAAAACGCTGCGATATTCGATTCGAGCTTCGAGGACGTAGACCACTGCAACGGCTAGTTTTTTTTGCGAAGGCGTGAATTCATGGGTCCAGGCACAGCGTGAGCCCAACATTCTCCGACCCGCGTAGCCACATTCTCGAAAACCGAGCAAGGTGTGGTCGGGCGCTAGTAGGTAGGCGGTCGCGCCGCGCAGTTCGAGGCCCGCGTTGTTCAGCAAAGCTTCGCCGGCTGCTTCGAACTCTAAAAATACCCGGTCATCGCGGTCTACCCATGTAAGTGCAGGCGCAGAAATCGCGTATGCCGCTGTGGCATGACAAAACGGTTCCGACGAAGCAGTTGTGCTAGGTAAAATCCAAGTCGATGGCGCTTTCATTTGTGCAAAGTAATTGATGGTCGATGGCGTTTCAATGGCCAAAGACGTCCATAAACCGGACACTGAGCATGATGCACTTAGTTGAGTAGCGCTGCGGCCAACGCATCACCGATACGGTTTGCACCTTTGGTGGTCGGATGTTGAAAATCGTTGGTAACCAGTCGCTGTTTGGCCCACGCGCGTGAGCTGCCGGCGCCACCCATCCATTCGTAGGTGTTCCAAAATGCGCAGCCGTGGTTGGTGGCCACACGGTGTTGCACAGCGACCATCGCTGGAATCGACGCCCGCGGCGGGGCATCGGGCTTGCGCCAATCGAGTTGGTCAAAAGGTGAAATCACCAAACAAGACTTGGTTGGGTTGGCGTCATGAATTGAATCGAGCAGTTGGCCAAAGAGCTGCTCATGCTCGTCGAGGGCTGGCCCAACCGCCGGTAGCCATTCGGCTTCATTGGTGCCGAGCATAATAATAGTCAAGGCCGGCGCGCGGTGTGTCAGTTGTTTGATCCAATGAGCTTGGTTATTGCGTAACAAAGCTTTCGCGGTGCCGTTGACGACGCCGAGATTGTCGACCACTGCGCCACGCGAGTTTTCGAAGACGACGCCGAACACCCGGACGCGGCCATGGGTTTGTAAGGTGACCTGTTGGACAGGTTGCGCAAACGCGGTGCGTTCGAACATGGCTGTTTTAGCCGAAGCTTTGACG
>JAYWHS010001125.1:0-7007 GCA_043777635.1 Kofleriaceae bacterium
TCCATGCGTGCAAACAGGTCAAACAGCGCTGAGGTAGTTTGCGAGCACACGGCGGATCTCGGCACCGCAGCAAATACTGCCGCCGCCTCAACGGAAACATCGCGAAGCGCCGCGGTCACTTGGGCGATGCTCATCTTGGGCCGCAACAGCGCAGCACGACCGAAGGGGCTTGGCTTCGCTGGCACCAGTTGTGCGAAGGGCCGCAGCGCGACCGTGGGCAACGGCATGATAGGCGGCACTGGCCCAGTGCGCACTGGGGAGACCGGTGGCTCAAGCGGTGGCTCCGGTTCTGGCACCGGTGGAATTAACGGCATGGTCAGTTGCGTTAGTTTTTTCAACGACTCGCGCTGTTGTTCATCGCGGCGGAGATCGTCGTCGGTGGATTGATTCTGCTTCGGCGTACATCCAGCGACAACGGCAACCAACGTAAAACCAAACGCAGATCTATTCACAGCGTAAGAGTAAGCCACTTCACCGCCGAACGTTCTGCCGGGACAACGAAAAGACGACGCGCTGTCCTACGCCAACATCCGCTCACGACGAGCTGCAAAATCATTGGCATTCGCCCCAACCGCGTGGCAGGTTCGCCACATGAAAAATATTTGGTTAGTTTCACTTGGGTTGGTAGCTGGGTTCACTGGCGCTGGCTGCAAGAATGGTCCCCATTACTTCGTCCAAGCCAAGATTGTCGGCTTGCCCTGCGCTGGACCCGGCCAACAATTAGCGGTGCCGTTGCTGATCGCCCACACCCATGCCAACGGCAAAGGTTTGCAACTCTATATGGGTGGCATGGCGCGGCCGGAAACCATATCGATCGAAAAAGGCAAAAAGCAAACCTTCAAAGTCCGCTTGGCTGCGTGTCCCGATGGGCAAATCAAAGCATGCGCTGAGCGCAACAATTGGATCGGCGGCGAACAAACCATCGACATCGACGGTACCGTGCTCGAGCCCACCGTGGTCATCGCTGTGGCTGGTGAGCATCCTTGTAAAGTTGCTCCGTAACGCACCAACATTGCCGGCACGGGTGAGACCATCCGTAGTTGTATGGCTACATTGAAAATTCTGCAGGCCGAACAAACACCACTCCGGTGATGTTGGCTGCCACGCACGCATTGCGAATGTCTTCGTGCACCACGATCACCTGCGCGTGTTCGGCACTTCGAAACATGCGGAGCTCGCCAATCTTGCTTTCGTCGAGTGCAAGCGCGTCGATGAACTCGATAGCCCCGGTGCGCGGATCCCGTTGCAATGCCGACTGCTCGAGATCGAAACATGTGACCCGACCGATCAGATTGCCAAGTTGATAATCTTCGGTGCGAGTATTGTCGACCGGGTTTTCAAGCTCGACTGGGTAGTATTCCATGTTGTGCACACCGTGGGCTGTTAACAACTGGCGCAACCGCGACGACAACACCAGCCCCGTCGTGCCTGGCGCAATCAGGTTGTCCGTCAATTGCCCTTGCGAATCCTCGTCGCGAATCATGCGAATCATCGGCACGGCCACGTCAATTCGCGCACCTTCGTCGAATCGGACGCCCAACGCCCTGATTACCGCCGGCCGGTCCGCGATCCGCGCTTCGTCGTCGTTTGCCCGCAAGCTCTGCCAAATCCAATACATGTCGTGATTCGAAGCGTATCATCTGTCACCCAACGTCGGCAGCGCACTGCAGGTGCTAACAAGGCCGGAACTCAGCAAGCACGCAGCAGCCGAACTGCCATCAAAACAAGCAAAACAACAAGGAACTCCCATCACGTAACGAACGACCTACTGTTTGCGGGCGCGAAGCGACTTAGAGATACCAATCATCCGGACCAAGAAAGTCCCTCGGTCTATCGATGTGATTGCAAGGACAGGTAGTTTGGCAATTTCAGCACCAACTTCTAGATTCACAGATCCCGCGACAAAATCGCCGTACCTTGCTCCTTCGTTCCGGCCCACGCAAGAATTCTTGAATAAAGGCAGCCGAATCGTCATGGTATGCCAACGGCAGAAGCAAACGCACGAAGCTCCGGTAAATCACGCAGCAGCAGTGCAAGCCAATGTTGGATCTGCGTTCCTTTTACCCATTTGAAAGGTGACCAACAATGTTCGATGCCAATGAGTCGACATGAGGCGGCCGTCCATACACCTGGCGCGTTTACATCCACCGCCCAAATACCACCCCCGCTCATTCCATTTGCTGCAATCGGGGTTGCGGGCGATCCGTCTGACTTTGTAATTTCTTCATTTGAAAACGGAATGTAAATATCACGTTCCTCAATTAGATCTGGCCGGTCAACGAAGTCCCAGGTAGTGGCACCATAGCAAAGCGGTTGTACCGCTAAAGACATTGTATCCAGATCTGGAACTACAAGTTGACTCGGGAAACCGTGAACCACCGCGATATCTTGTCCAACGTGAAAGCAGTGCGGTCGAAACTGCGAAACCGGAATGAATTGACGATCCATCTGAGACGCGATTGTTGAATCGATTTCCAGCCAACCGATATCAAACTCGGCGTCAGTACCTCTACCGATGATTGATGGTGTCCAGTGTTGTCCTTGAAGACGGCTCACGATTAGCAAATCCATATTGCTAAACGGAGTGATGACATGTTCTGCGGTCGCAACGAAATATCGGCCCCCAATTTCAACACACGTACCTGAACCAATAGATTCCGGCCGACCATTTTTCATTCCAACGATCGCGACGCTGATGCGCTGCAAATAAGCCAGCACAACGTTGTTGACATGTCCAAAAATTCTATGCTGAGCATCCATACGGAGAATCTCGCATGAAGCCATGACACTGTGAAATACGTACCATTAGCGTGCGATGCAGGGGCATCATCGTCATATGCGGATATGCTGCACGGGCCTGTTTGAAAAGGCCGATCGCTGTACATTTACATCGACAAATTCGACGCACCGTTGCGCCCACTCTCGCAGGGCTAAACTATCGGGTTGCCACTCTCTGTAGAGAAAAAACCTGTTAGCCTATCGACGGGAGTTCATGGCGACAGAAAGCAGAGCTGTTCTCATTTTTCGTCGATGGTTGTCGGTTTTGTCGATTGCGCTGATAGCGTTTTTGGCAACGCTGCTCGTCTGGTGGACGCAGCGTGCTCGCATTAGCACGACGCATGCACCACCAAATTGGCTGATCGCAGTCGTCCTTGTTGCTGGAATTGGAGCGCTAGCGCTCAAGCAGGGTTGGTCGCGCTTCTTCGCTGGAACAGGGTTGGAGCACGGCTACCTGTTTCCTCCCACTTGGTTCGGCGTTAGTTTTGGTATTTCGGCAACGTTCGCATGGTATGGCTCAGTACGGAAGTAAGGGCGAGACTGGAAGTAGCTACCTGGGACGTCAGCCCGTTGGGAAATATTGCTTGGGTTTGTGCAGGACTACCGACGATTATCGTAGCCATCTCTTTCGCGAGGCATTTCTTCACCTTTCCGCAACGCAGCGACAAAGATGAGGCAAACAAAGACAGCCCTCATAGAGCAAAGCCCGACGAAAACAAGGCCGACAAAGCCAACGCCGACAAAGCAAAGCCTGACGAAAACAAGGCCGACAAAGCCAACGCCGACAAAGCAAAGCCCGGCAAAGATAAGGCCTGGTTGCAGACTGATATGCCGATAACCGACTCGAAGGACGATCGCTTTGTTTTTGGTGATATGGCACGACGCATTGGCGACCGTCTTTTAAAAGAACCTCCTCCGGCTCAGGCGATTCTTGGTCGGCTCGGCTCCGGCAAAACATCTTTGCGGAATCTGACTCAGCAGTATGTCGCATCGACCAAACATCCACGACGAATTGAGTTTGTTAACATCGAGCTGTGGCCTTACGAAACACCAGATGCGGCTGTGCAGGGAATTCTTCGTCTACTGACAAAATCACTATCGAAAGAAATTGGGACGATGCGTCTCGATGGATTGCCGAACGCATATCTTGACGCGATCACCAGGGCTAGCGGACTCACTACTATTTTTCCGCAGGCGGCATCACGCGCTCGGACTCCAGATTCAGTACTTAGTGAAATTGATGCGATGGCAAAAATCATCGACCGACGTTACGTGCTTTGGGTTGAAGATCTTGAGCGATTCGCCTTTGGAGATCCAGCTGCGGAGCAAATCGATGCATCGGAATTTAGCCGACTTGCGCCGATACGTGCATTGCTCGTAGGCCTCGATAATGCCGAGTCGTTCACCGTAATTACCGCAACAACAACGTTATTCCAACGTTTCGATCTGGAGAAGATGGCGCGCTACGTTGAGCGCATTCCAGATCTTCCGCGCGAAACTATTCGGCAAGAGATCGCGAAGTTTCGCGCAGAACGGCTGAAAGCTTTTATTGACCCAGCTGCGGCGGAACGAAACGCCCTCGGCTGGCACCCGCAGTACGACAACGGACCTTACGTCAAACAAACACTTGGGGACGCGATCGTAACCTTCGCGGGAGCTATGGCTGCTCTCGCGAATACGCCACGAGTACTGAAGCAAGCATTGCGTCGAGCCGATGAGACCTGGACCGCTTTGCCTGGCGAGATTGATATCGACGAAATGATTGCAATGTGTTTGCTTCGCGAAGCGAGTCCTCAAGGATTTGCGCTCATCGAGAATCACGTAGATCGATTTCGCGGACTGGCGGTTTCCACAAGACGAGACGCACAACCAGTCAATGTGTTCGTCGCAGAGTTAGCAAAACTTTTGAGCGATCCAATAGCTTGTGAAGCGATAGAGATGATCGTTAGCGTCGTTTTCGACAAAAATAGCCGACGCCCTCAGGGCTTACGCCACGCCCATCACGTCGACTACTGGCAGCGCTTCCTGGTGCTGCCAAAAATAGAGGACAAACTCAGAGATCAGTACGTTCTTGCTAGTATCGCCTATCAGAAAAACGACGAGATACTTGAACTTCTCGCCGATCCAATGGCAGCAAACGCTGTTCAAGATTTTTCCAATATGTTCGTAGCCAAGCACTTACAAACACTCTTTTCCAACTACGTGAAATCGCACTTGGATGACGATCCAGGCACGTGGCCGCGTGCATATTCTGGCCGCCATGCACCAGGCATGGAAAACCTCTGCAACTCAATTCAAAATCGTTGGCTTACTCTCAACACTGATGAACTTGCGAGGGACGTTCAACGGGGTATTGAACTCGCAGCGCCGAAGAATCTCGCGTTGATGAACCAAATAGAGGGTTGGATGTTGTCAAATGCAGTTGGCGTCAACCAATTTGAGCCATCGACCGTTGCCCGATTAACCACATTGGTGCGCTCGCTTCTGTATGAACACTACGTTGACGATCCCAAAGCACTACAGACAGCACTGCAGAATGTCGACCCGATTGTACTCAGCCAGCTTTGTTGGGGGATACCTCACCAGCGCGGTTCTCTAATTAATGGGTTACCATTCCCAGATTGGCCAGCTTTCGCCAGAACTGTTTCGGATGCGCTTGATGCAGATCCAGAACAGATGTCGCAGCAAATCGTGTGGATGATTGCAGAGCGTCATGGTGGCTCCGAGAAATGGACTTTAAACCTAGATCGTTGCAGAGCGCTGTTCGAGAACCCAGCGGACTTAGTGCAACGAATGACCGGCATCGCATTCGAAAATGCTGACGAGCTCGCGGCAAACTCGCCAACGGTTGTCGGAGCATTCACGGTGCCAAATAATTCAGCAGGCCTTGCGCCTCAAGTTCGCCCGGGTCTCACGCAAAGCTCGCTTGCACAACATGGTTACGCGCAAAACGCCCGCGCAGTTGAAGGCTTTTGGTTCACGCACCGAAACGAATTTCAGGGTGAACGTCCAACTTATGAAGCAACCGGTGCGATCCTCGTCGAAGACGGCTTAAGCCTCGCAGCAAAAACGACGTGCCTAGACCTGGAGCCGAACGGAAGTCAGTGGATCCCCGTTTCTGAGACTGCAAGCAGTGAGCTAAGCCACTGGAAAGCAATCGCTGAAAATCGCGAATGCTTTTTCGTTCCGTTTGACACGTGGCCCCGCGCCTACGCCGCAACTGCGAACGGCACCGTGACCCACCACGAAAGCTCGCGTCGGTTTTTGCCAGAAATTGTTGCGCTTGCAGCACCTGACAAGCCTCTAGTATTGCTCACGTTAACTGAGCTATCGGCGGTTGACACGTCTAACGTTTCAGCGGCTCCTAGTGACGAAGCCGCACCAGCCTAATCTTACCCCGCTACAACTTCATTCGCGATCAGTTGCTCCAACGTCTCGCGCGTACGCACGACGGTGTAGGCATTGCCGGCGACGAGGATTTCAGGGGCGCGAGGGCGGGTGTTGTAGTTGGAGGACATGACGGCGCCGTATGCGCCGGCGGCGCCGATGGCGAGGAGTTCGCCACGGGCGAGTTCGGGCAAGGTGCGATCGCGGCCGAGGAAGTCGCCGGTTTCGCAGATCGGGCCGACGACGTCAGTGGTGATGGTGGCGCGCGTGGTGGTTACGCCGTGGGCGCCAGGACCGCCAGCGACGGGCCACATCGGATGAAAGGAGCCGTAGAGGGCTGGGCGCATGAGATCGTTCATGGCTGCGTCGATGATGGTGAAGTGTTTGGCTTCGTTGGTTTTGCGAAACACAACGCTGGCGACGAGGGCGCCGGCTTGGCCAACAATGACGCGGCCGGGCTCGCACAACAACATAACACCGAGAGCGGTGAGTGGGGCCAAAGCTTCGCGCACAGCGACGCCGTATTGGGCTGGGCTCGGTGGTGGTGCATCACCTTTGCCGTAATCGATGCCCAAGCCGCCGCCGATATCGATGCTGGTGATGTTGATACCGTCGGCGCGCAGGGCTAGGACCAATGAGACCAATCGCGCGATGGCGTCGGTGAAAGGTGAGGTTTTGGTAAGTTGCGAACCGATGTGGCAATCGATGCCGACGATGTCGAGCCCAGGCAACGATTTAGCGCGGCGCAAAATGGTGGCGGCATCGGCCATGCCAACGCCGAACTTGTTTTGCTTGAGGCCGGTTGAAATATACGGATGAGTTTCTGGATCAACATCGGGATT
>JAYWHS010001126.1:0-2097 GCA_043777635.1 Kofleriaceae bacterium
GTGCCGTTCGGGCGTCGGCTCTTGCCGAAGTCTTTGCTGTAACGCAACGAGGCTGGGTGCTCTACGAAGATGTCGGCATCAAGCGTCACGATGGTGTCGCACTTATCGAGGCGCGCCATTGGGCGGACCGGCCGACCGAACGCTTGGGCCGTGCCTAGGCGTTCGTTGTCCCACGACAATGGCTCGTATTCGTGCCATTCAAAACCGGGGAATTTGCGTAGCTGTTGTTTGAGCGCCTGTATAGTTGGCGACGATGTCGCTTCCGACAGAATGCGCAAACCAGCAACGCCGGTCTTTTGGGTTTCGTTCCACCACGCGCGCAGGCCGTCGATGTTGGTACCTTTGCCAGCTGCTAAGGTTTTGGAGTTTGACGGATCACGATCCGGATCAAACAGGTGCAACACGCTCGCTTGCGCGAATGTCGACGAGCCGGCGTGACGATTGATGCCGTCGCCTACCGGGCCAGAAAATGGATGCTCTGGGTTGCCATCAACGTGAATTGGCCGGCCTTCATACGACGACACCAGCAGTGGTTGCGCAAATCCGCCCAATTCAAAGGCGCTAGCGTATTGTTGCGTGCTGCCCGGAATTTGATCTTCCGGACGTCGCGACAACGGCACGATTTCTTCTTTTTCGTAGCGATGGCAGCCTGCGCCAGCGACGCCGGCTAGCGCCATGCTCGCGCCCATCAAATGGAAAAAGTTGCGGCGCGACATTGGGTCGGCCACATCTTCATCACTGCCAGCGGGAAACTCATCAGGAACACCGACCGCATCGGTGCCACGTTGTAATTCGGCTAACGACATCCAATAGCCATGAGTGGCTGGCGCGGTCGCAACATTGTCATCTTGGGAATCGATCTTCGACATCTCAATTACCCCTTAGCGGTGGCACGTAGAACAGTTGATAGGAGGCTTCACGTTTTTCTCTTTTGCGACCTGCGCGCCTTCACCTGGGGCGGGCTTGTAGCCCATCTTGGTGATGTTTTCGGCGTAGCGCAGATTTGGCGTCGGATTGCGATGGCAATCCAAACACCATCCCATCGTGAGCGATTTGGCTTGATACACTTTGACCATTTGGTCAATGCGGCCGTGGCACGACTCACAACCTACCCCGGCGCCGACATGCGCTGAGTGGTTGAAGTAGACGTAGTCTGGAATGTCCGTGACCCGGGTCCACTTCACCGCTTCGCCACCCGAATAGGCTTGGCGAATTGGCAACAGCTTAGGACTTTCCGCGTGAATCGCCGTGTGGCAGTTCATGCAGGTGGCCGCAGGTGGAACCGCAGCTTTGGCACCGCGCTCCACCGTGCTGTGGCAATACCGGCAGTCCATGCCCATTTCGCCGGCGTGCAGCGCGTGACTGTACGGCACTGGCTGATCGGGTTGGTAGCCGAGGCGAATGGCTTCCGGCGTGACGCCGTAGCCAATCAGCGCGACTAAATATACCGGCGCTCCTAGTAGAAGCAATCCCACGTACTTTTTGAGCGTTTCGGCCCACTCTGGAAATATCAGTCTCGACATAGTTTGTTCCCTGTTCGGCCCTGGTGCGTCTGTCCGAAGATGGATGAAGAAAAACCCGAACTTGGCACAGCCGAGCCCGGTTTTTTGTCCCGCATCAAAGACCACGGCGAAGGCCTATCTCGCAAGGTTTTGGCGACACTAGTTACGGTTTTGCCGGTGTTGTCGGTGACGCGGGGCATGGCAGTTTTGATGCATTGTATGCCAGTAAAACCGCACACTTACAGTGTGGCAAAAGGTCTCATCCCTGTGGCAGAGGGTCGCAGCAAGTAACGTTTCAGCGATCGGCGCGACAATTCACCGCATAACCCAGGCGCAAGAACTGCGTGGCGCGGCCTGGTCAAGTAGCTTGGCGCTTATCTGAACAAGAATGATTCACGAAGATCTTGCGGAGATCAAAATCCAGCCCACGAACCGTGGGACAGTACTCAAACCATGACCAGCACTCGACGCATTTGGCAAGTCGAGACCGGCATCACCGAACTTGAGGCAGGCTGGCAGGACATAGCGGCTACGGAAATTGACAGCATCAAGAAAATTTGGGCTGAGCAGCAAGAAAGACTCAAAGGAACTAGCC
>JAYWHS010001127.1:0-2095 GCA_043777635.1 Kofleriaceae bacterium
GCGAGCCGACGCACAATGGTCGCGCGATGGACATTGTTCATCGTCGCAAGTTTTTCAAGCCCGACGCCATCCAGATGATGCAACCGCAACAGATTACGATCTTTCGGCGTCAGCGCCGCCAGCGCGGCACGGCATGCGTCGGCAAACGCAGTTTGATAGTGCGCTTTGAGATACGTCATTTCAGGATCGTCGCTGGCCTCAACCAGCGAATCAGGAGAATCAACATGGCCGACCGATTGTGCCCGGATCAGATCAATTGCGAGCCGCGACGCCGTTACATGCACCAAGCCAGCAAGCTTGCCGGTGCCAGCGTAGTTGAGCAGCCGTGGCGGCGCACCGGGGGCGTGTTGGGTCAGGAGCTTAATCCTGGTTTGTTGCATCACCTCGTCGATGACCGCACGGTCGAGCCGCATATGCGCCAAGCGCCGTGGCACCACTGCGAGGAAACTCTGATCGAACGCGGTCAAGGCCGCTTGGTCATGACGCGCACAAGCGTCGGCCAGCGCGATTTCAACCGCACCGTCGAGCGACAGTGTGCTTGGATCCTGGGCCGCAAGGTGCGTTGCAAAAGCCGACAACAGCTCGGCGTCACGCCAGGTCACGGTGGGCCATGCCTGCCGTGCCGCTGTACACAACGCGTGCAGCGTAGCTTCGCAGGTTGCTGGATCGTCGACAATCAAATCGGCAGCTGCACATGCGAGGTACAAATCGGTCAACGGGTACGGCACCGCAACATGGTAAGACAAGCATATCAATCCTGGCAACGCGCAGCGGACGCGATATGATGCCTGCTACCGTGGCATGTCCTGACGAGTCCTCGATTCTGCGCTTCGCGTCAGGCCAACTGCAAGGCGACACGACCGAGCTCGATAGTCACCTCGACAGCTGTGAACGCTGCCGCAAAACCGTGGCAGCATTTGCATTGGGGTCGGATGAGCAAGCCGTCACAAGCGCGCAGCTCGTCGATGATCTGCCGCCCGACTCAGTGGTTGGCCGCTTTGTCATTGTGCGGCGCTTGGGCGCGGGCGCGATGGGCGTGGTGTACCAAGCACGCGATCCCAAACTGCAACGCAACGTGGCAATCAAGCTGCTGGGCTACAGCGCAGCCAACGACAACCCACGGCTGCAACGCGAAGCCCAAACCATGGCGCAGTTGACGCATCCCAACATCGTCGTGGTTTATGAAATCGGCGAATATCAGCGCAATACGTTTATCGCCATGGAGATCGTCGACGGTCCGACCCTGCGCACCTGGTGCGCCGGCAAACACACTCTGGCAGCAAAAATTCAAATGTTGCAGGCAATCGCCGCCGGTGTACACGCTGCGCATCGGGCCGGTGTGATTCACCGTGATCTAAAACCTGACAACGTGTTGGTCGGTAGCGACGACCGACCACGGGTAAGCGATTTCGGCTTGGCCTTCGCTGGCGTCCCCGACGCAACGACGGCCTTGCGCGACCCCACGACCCTACCGATGCGGCTAACGGCCACCGGGGCCTTGCTCGGCACACCCGCCTATATGGCGCCTGAAGTACTCGCGGGCGGACCAGCGACGATCCAAAGCGACATCTTTTCATATGCAGTCTTAGCGTGGGAGGTTTTAACCGGCAAGCTGCCGTTTGCCGCTAGCGATGTCGCAACCTTACGCCGTGCCATCATCCGTGGCGAATTGAACATGGCCGCAGCCCATGCTGCGGCCTTGCCACCGTCGATGATCGCGGCCTTGCAGCAAGGCCTCGCACCAGAGCCCAACGATCGGCCAAGCAGCATGGCGAGCTTTGCAGCACCAGCCGTGGTGCCGTCGCTACCGCAGCCACGTCGATGGCGTGCAGGCGTTGCGGCAGCGATGATATTTGCCTGCGTCGTCGCCGGTACTACCTGGGCCCTATCCCAGCGCTCGACCGCATCAGATCCTTGCGCGCTGACGCCACGCACGTTGGTCGTGCCACCACTTGCTGCGAGCCTTAGCCCAACGTTGCCAGCCCAACATTTGCGTCAACTTATCGAAGCTGCCAACGCCTCCGACCAGCTGGCCCGGTTGGAAATTTGTCGCGCCACCCGCGTCGCACACAATCAATCTGACAGTGCCCACGAC
>JAYWHS010001128.1:0-6985 GCA_043777635.1 Kofleriaceae bacterium
TATGATGTGACCACGCTTGGCGACGTCATGCCGAGCTTTTGCCGGGTCATTCAACGCCGTGGTGAACTCCACAGTGCCGTGTTGCACCACAGTTGCCAAACATTGCAGTGGCAAGACGATTTCATAACCGACATCTTCAATGCCCGCCGTGCACCATGCTTGACCAAAGTTCATGGTGCGAACTTTGAAAGCTGTCAGTGGCGTGCTTACCCCAGCGATCAGTACAGACGCACCAGCGGCCAGCAACGCCTCAAAACCAGGTCGCGCCGCTATTTCTTGTCGCGCCAATTCGGGCCTTCGCCACCTTGGATCGCGGTTGAGCGCACACCACGCGACAACAGCGACGTACGATTTTCAATCGCATGTTGGCGCTGTTCAACTGGCTTGGCGTGCTCGCCGGTATCCATGCGAATCGCATCGCACGGACACGACTCCACACAAAGACCACAGACAACACAACGCAGCTCATCGATTTCAAAAATCGCAGGTCGCTTTTCGATGCCAGGGCCTGCTGCTTGCTCCGGCACAATCGTGATGCAATTCGCTGGGCAAATCGTTGGGCAGCACATACATGCGACACAACGCGTGGCGCCATCTTCGCGCAGCGTTAAGCGATGCAAGCCGCGGAATCGTTCGGGGTACTGAACTTTTTCCTCGGGATATTGCACCGTTTCAATGTCGTTTTTCCACTTGGCTTCCGCCGGTGCGCCACCTTTACCAAGGTCGACTGGGTTGCGCCGTGGCAAAAAGAAATTCTTCACAAAGTGTTTGAGCGTGACGCCCAACCCGGTTGCCGTTGCCGCCAGGTAATTGGTTTCAGCTTGGCTTTGGCGCACCACTTGAACGGTGCGGCAGTTCGGCGAAACCTTCGACGTGCTGAGCACCTTCGGGCCGCTTGAAACAACTACTTCTTCGTGTGCGTGACTGGCCATACATCTTCTCCAAACGAATCATCGAAAAACATCGATGAGAACAACAAGCAACGTAACGGTAACGAGCAGCGACGGTGCGCGGGCTAGCCCACGTACATAAAGATCAATTTCACCAGCGCAGTCAACATGATGTTGCCCAACGCCAGCGGCAACAACAGCTTCCAACCCAGGTTCATCAATTGGTCAGCGCGGAAGCGCGGCAACGTCCAACGAACAAAAAGTTGGAACATACACAGCAATACAGTCTTGAGACCAAATGCAGCGAACTGCAACGACACCACAGCCCAGTGCGGCATATGCAAGACACTGCCACCGGTTGAGTAACCTTCGCTCGACATATAGCCACCAATGCGGAAGCCATCGTGGTCGAGATACGGCACTTGCCAGCCACCAAAAAAGATCGTTGCGATAACCGCTGCGATGAAAACGATTTCGATAAACTCGGCGAGGAAGAACATGCCCCAGCGAATGCCGGAGTATTCGACAAAGTAACCAATAATTTCTGGTTCGCCTTCTGGAATATCAAACGGTGCGCGCTTGGTTTCGGCGATCGCTGCCGTGAAGAACAACACCAACGCAACCGGCTGCCACAGCCACAACCAGTTCAACGGATTGGAACCGGACATTGTCGTCGACGCGCCTTGGACAACGATGAAATTTGGTTCAAGCGAACCACACACCAAGAACACGCCCATGATGGACAAGCCCATGGCGACTTCGTACGACATCATCTGCGACGAACTGCGCAAACCACCGAGCAAGGCCCATTTATTAAAGCTGGCCCAACCGGCGATCGTGCCGCCGTAGTTAGCCAGGGTCAGAATCGCAAAATAGAACACCAGACCGAATTCGATCTGGAACATTTGCATGCGAATTGGGTCGGTAAGCAACGGACCAGCGCCGTTGGCCATGGTGACCGGATCCATGGTTGCGCCCATGGCGTGTGGGTAAATCGTTGGACCAAAAGGAATGATCGCAAAGGCCACCAGCACGGGCGCCAACGCCAAGATCGGCGCCAACGCAAACAGACCTTTGTGGACATTGGCCGGAATGAAGTCTTCTTTGAAGATCATTTTCACGGCGTCGGCGATAAAGTGCAAGATGCCTTTGATCTTGATCGGGCCAATGTTGGCGCGGTTTGGACCGAGCCGGTCTTGCATCATCGCAGACTGTCGGCGTTCAGCCCACGTCAGCAATGAAGCCAGCGGCATGACAAGCACAAACACCAAGAACAACCACTTGGTGCCAGGCCAATTCAGAGCGGGATAGATGTATTTTGACCACATAGTGAGTTACCCGCGGCTCGCCGCAAAACGCAGTTGAACTGGGCGTGCATCGCGCACCCAGATAAAGCCGGCGAAGGCCGAGACCGCGCCGATCATTTCTTTGTTTACATCCCGAACATGACTCCAGGCCATGGCCACCCCAAGGGCTTTGGCAACGCGACTCACGGCATCCCAGCCAGCGATGGCTTGGCCGGCAGGCACAACCGCAGCATGCATACGTTGCGTGAGCCCTTGGCGATTCGTCACCGTGCCCGATGCTTCGGCCCACGCCGCCAACGGCAAGGCCACGGATGCGTGTTTCACCAAGCCACGTTCATGCGCCGAGAAAATCACGCTAGGGATCGCAGCGAAACGGGTTTCGCCGGCGCTGGTGAGCACCAAAGCGTCGCCCACCACAATGGCACCTTTGATTGCGCCACTCGTGAGCGCAGCATCAAATTCGGCGCCGCTCTTGAGCGTTAAACCCAACGCAGCCGTGATGGCTTTGATACCAGCCACGTTCGCATTGACATCGGCATCGCGCAATTTGTCGTCGGCGCGATCCGGTTGCGACGTATGTGCACCGAGGTACACCGTCGATACGCCTAACGTTTTGGCAAGTTTGGCAACGGCATAGTTATCTTCGTTATTGTTAACCGCTGATAGCACCACGCCGATGCTGGCAGCATCACTGCGCAAGGCGGTGATTTTCTCGCTGGCCAATTTCACTGCGCGATCCCAACTCGATGGCAAGCCATCGACGGTAGGTACCGCCAAGCGCGCTTCACGTACGCCATGGTAGGTGAAGCGACCTTCGTCACACATCCAGTATTTGTTCACGGCTTCATTGTGGCGTGGCACCATGCGCCAGATCCGGTCATCTTTGTGATGCACTTCAATGTTGCAGCCGGTCGAGCAGCCTTGGCAAATCGACGGGGTCATCTCCAGTTCCCACGCCCGCATCGTGAAGCGGAAATCCTTGGCAGTTAACGCGCCAACCGGACACACGTCGACGGTGTTCAGCGAGTACGGGTTATCGAGTTTGGCACCTGGCGCTGGGCCAAGGACTTCGTGATCACCGCGCATGCTCATGTCGAGCTGATGCTCGCCGGCCACTTCGTCACAAACCCGGATGCAACGCGTGCACAAAATGCAGCGCTCTTGATCCAGGATAATGTGCGGCCCAATATCCATCGCTTTTTCTTTATGCACTTTCGGCGTGTCGACGCGCGAATCTGCATTGTTGTCTTCGACGTACAACTTTTGCAGCGTGCACTCGCCGGCTTTGTCGCAGATTGGACAGTCAATCGGATGATTGACTAACGTGAACTCAAGCATTTGCTTGCGTGCAGTTACCGATTGTTTGTCTTCGGTACGCACCACCATGCCATCCATCGCAATGGTTTGACACGATGGTTGCAGCTTAGGATTTTTCTCAACCGACACCAGACATTGGCGGCAGCATGCTGCAATCGACAATCCCGGGTGATAACAAAACGCGCTGATATCGACGCCGATTTGCTTAGCGGCCTCCAGCACATTTGTGCCTTTGGCTACCGTCACAGATTTACCATCCACCGTCATCGTCACCGTATTGGGTGGCACTACCGGGGCTGGAGCATCAGTTGTCGTCGTTGTTTCACTCATAGACTTTTCTCAAGTTTCAAAATTCGTTCGTAGCTTTAATCGTCGGAGCTTTTAGTTCAGAGCTTTCGGTCGGAGCCTAAACAGTCGCAGCAAAAATGCGCGAGGAGGCACGCGGGCAAGCAAGCCCGTGAAAATTAGCGAGCAAATCCGCGGCCAAGGCGACGGAGGGGCCCCACACCGGAGCGACCTCTTGGTCGAGAGGATGTGGGGAGGACCCGGCAACGCCGGCCCCGGATTGCGCAGCAATTTTCACTTGTCGCACTCGCCACCGATCATGTTGATCATCCCAAATATCGGCACGATATCCGCGATCAAATGGCCCTTGATCAACTGCTCCGCCGTCGACAAGTGCACGAATGCAGGCGACCGCACGTAACATTTGTACGGCCGACCAGTGCCATCGCTCACCACGAAAAAGCCCAGTTCACCGTTGCCGCCTTCAACAAACGTGTACGCCTCGCCAGCCGGCACTTTGATGCCGTCGACTACGTGTTTGAAGTGCCGAATCATCGACTCAATCGTATTGTAGGTGTCGCTCTTGGGTGGCAACGCAACCCGCGGGTCGTCGATCATCACCGGGCCAGCCGGTAGTTTTTCAATCGCTTGGCGCAAGATGCGCACCGATTGTTTCATTTCTTCGATGCGCACCAAGTAGCGATCGTAACAATCGCCGGTGGTCCCGACCGGAACGTCGAATTCGAACTCCGGATATACCGAGTACGGATAATCTTTGCGCACGTCGTAATCCGCGCCAGCCGAACGCAGGATTGGACCCGCGCAACCAGTGGCAATAGCGTCGGCTTTGCTGATAGCGCCAATACCCGCCACCCGATCGCGGAAAATCCTGTTGTTGTCGAGCATGGTTGCAACTTCAACCGTGACTTCAACGATTTTATCGAGGGTGTAGTTAAGCTCTTCACACCAACCGTCAGGCAGGTCTTTGCTGACCCCACCAACCCGCACGTACGAGTGAGTAAGCCGTGCGCCCGAAACTTTTTCGAGCAAGCCGTACAACCATTCACGCGCTTTGAGGAAATACAAAAACGGCGTAAATGCGCCAAGCTCCATCGCTGACGCCCCGATGCACGTCAAGTGATCGGTAATCCGCGAGATTTCGCTGACAATCACCCGAATGTACTCCGCTCGGCGCGGCAACTTGCCGTAAATCCCAAGCAGTTTCTCGACCGACATTGCATAACCGCAATTGTTGATCATCGGCGAAACATAATTGAGCCGGTCGGTGTACGGAAAAATCTGCGTGTACGTCGCGTATTCAGCTTCTTTTTCGAAGCAGCGGTGCAAGTAACCAGGTTGCACGTCGCCGCGCACCACAGTTTCACCGTCAACGGTGAGCACGATGCGCACAGTGCCGTGCATCGCTGGGTGCGACGGACCCATGTTTACCGTCATCAACTCCGGCGGCATCTCCTGCTCGGCGTCGATCAAGTCTTGAACATTTTTTTGTCCAAGCACCAATGTTTTAAGGTCAGCGACTGCGGCCATGACTATTTTTGCTCCTTGAGGCCAACGGGTAAGTCATCGCGTCGGACCAGCGGCTGACGCTTTTCCTTAGGATAGTCTTTACGCAGTGGATACCCCACGAACTCTTCGTATAGATAAATGCGACGCAAATCGGGATGTTGCTCAAAGCGAATCCCATACATATCAAAGGTTTCGCGCTCTTGCCAATTGAACGCCGGCCACACCGCTGACAGCGAAGGGCAACGACAATCATTTTCTGGTACCGCGACTTTGAGCCGCAACCGATGGCGATGAGTAAACGAGCGAATTTGGAAACACACTTCGAAGCGCGGCCGCGAATCTTTGCCGGTTTCGTCAGAAAAGTGCTCAGCCAACGGGCGATTCAGCGGCTTCCAATCAAGCCGATCGATGCAGGTCACAAACACCGGGGCATCAAAGGCCATCGCGGCGTCATCGCGCAACCACAGCGCCACCGCAGGCAATTTGTCACGCGCGATCCACGCGATGTCATCACCAAACTGAGTTTCGGTGCTGACGATGGCATCGCCAAACTTGGCTTTCAGTGCGTCGAGAACTTTTTGCGACATAGCGTATGTATTATTCTGCCGACGCAGCGGCGGCGGCGATCAACTGTTCGCGCTTGCGCTCCAGTTGGTTGTGACCTTGGCCGCGTTGCACGCGATCCATGAGCATCATCAATCCATCGATCACTTGTTCTGGCCGAGGCGGGCAGCCAGGCACGTACACGTCGACCGGAATCACCTGATCGCAACCAGGCATCGCATGATAGTTTTGATAAAATCCACCGGTTGACGCACACACGCCAAACGCCATCACCCACTTGGGCTCAGCCATTTGGTCGTACACGCGCTTCAACGCTGGGCCTTGTTTTTCCGTGATGGTGCCAACCACCATTAACAAGTCAGCTTGACGTGGTGAAAAGCGCGGAAACTCAGCGCCGAATCGAGCCAAGTCGTACTTAGGACCAGCCACCGACATAAACTCCATGCCGCAACAAGCCGTCACGAATGGATAAGAGAAAAGTGAAAATTTCCGTCCCCAGTTCACGGTTTTTTCAAGGGCGCTTTGCTTGGCCCAAGTAACCGCATCTTCGAGGCGGGTGGTTGCGAGTTCTACTCCCATCCGATTGCCTTCTTTCGCCAAACGTACGCGAGTGCAACAATGAGAATGCCAACGAATAGCAGCATCTCAACGAAGCCAAACATGCTTACGCCAGTGGCCGATTTTGACAGCTGGGTAAACAACGAAGCCCACGGGTACATAAACGCGGCTTCAATGTCGAAAACCAAAAACAGAATTGCTACTTGATAAAACTTTACCGAGTAGCGACCGCGTGGCGAGCCGATTGGTTCGGAGCCACATTCAAAAGGTTTTAGCTTATCCGGGCTGCTTGCTTTGGGGCCAACGAAGACCGCCATAGCAGTGAACAAACCGCAAAAGCCGAGGGCGAAAAGGATTGCCAGACCAGCTGGCATATAGGCTTGGAGCTGCAAAGCACGGGCAGTATAGGCGGCGCTAGGACCGGGTCAACCGCTCAAGGCCCTGAAATAGCGTCCATTTTGGCCAGTAGCGATCGCGACGATTTAGTCGGTTGCCCCAGTCCAGATTAAGCTGGCTACCAAATCACCGTGATGATTG
>JAYWHS010001129.1:0-6974 GCA_043777635.1 Kofleriaceae bacterium
CACGGTGGGTTTTATCTGACACTTGAATTTGTCAAAAATGGCGTTGGCATTACCGCGGCACTAACTCTGGTCTGGCTGCTGTTGCGCGCTTTAGATCAACCGTCGCGCGCACGCATCGCCTGGTGCGCGGTTGCGGTGGTGGCGGCCTGGCTAACTCACAAAATCGCTGCACCACTCGCACTTATCGTGACGATGCCCGCGATTATCATCACCCTGCGCAGCCGTCGCGACGTGTCGCGCAACGTGTTGCTAGTTGGCGTCGTAGCGAGTGCAGCGATTGCGCTATTGGCGCTGCGCGCGGGCTGGAGTGAACTGCGTATTTTATTCACCAGCCACGCCCGCTGGGAGCTGCCAGCACTAGCGTTACCGCGCCAACCACTCATCATGGGCCACGAACCATGGGCTGCAGCTATCGCGGCAATACTATGTTGCGGACTAGCCATCGTGCTATGGCGGAGCCGGTCGCTGCGGGCCAGACTCAACTACCAAGCCACCGTGGCGCAACGCGTGCGGGTCGCAACCACGCTAGCGTTCGCTGGCCTAGCACTGTTTATCGCATTGCCTTGGCTCGATGTTGGCAACCCGCAGGGCCTCGCGTTTCGTTTGCGCATCATCGCATTTGTGCCGCTGGCGGTGGTCGGCAGCGTGGCGTTGAGCATGCTAGTGCAAGCGATCGATGCACGGGCCGTAACCACCGCTGCCGGTATTGCGATCGTCGCGATCGCGTGGTGGTCGCCAACCCGGATTCAGGATGGCGTTGTCTATGCACACCCGGCCATGGTTGCCGCCGTGCAAGGATTGACCGACGAAGTGCCTGCGAACGCCGTTATCATTGTTCCAGAACGCCACATCGCGTTCATGGCAGCTTGGTACACACGAGCCCGGGTTCGCTTGCGACCCGAAAGCGCACCACCAGGCAACCGCTACCGACTCATCACGTTGTCCTTTATCAACCCTGGCTCGGCGTTGGAACACACCATCGATCGGGCGCGAGCAGAATCTGCGCTGATGCCACCGCTTGGGGTCCATCCGCTACATCCCAACGGCTTAGTGCTCATCGAAGAAGCGACCTGGCAATGGATTTTGGCTGAGCTGCCGCCCAATTTACGCGCCCGACCCGCAGCCTGGCCGACGATCTGACTTTGTATCTCGTCAGAAATACCCCTAGCCTACCCCATTGCTATCCTGGTGCAGACTCGGTTTATTTGCACAGCGGCCTTAAGGTAGTTCAATGAAAAACGATTTCCGAGTGCTGGTAGTGCATCCCGACGCTGATATCGCGGTGCAGTGGGCGCAGGATTTCGCCGAACTCGGATTGCGTACGCTGGTGAACCACACCATGATCGCAGCTATCGGGACGCTGCGCAAAAACCACGTAGACGCGCTGGTGGTGTGGGCACCGCGCGCCGACATCACCCATGCAGAAAACTTTTTAGCCGAAGGCGAAGACCTACCGCTATGCGTCGTAGTCGGTGGCGAAACTGCCCCCATCGGATTGCGCTCGCGTTCGGTGATTTCTTTTGACTCAACGGTGAGTGCCGAAACCATGGCGCCGTGCATGCGCACCATGCTGGACTTCGTGGTGCCCGATAACCATCACCGCACCTTGCCGTTGCGCGCGCCTGGCTTCATCGCCGCAGGTAAGTTCACTGCATGGCTAACGCTGCCGCCGAGTCGTTCGCGCTCTAACTCGGCGTGGTAAGCGCTACTCGCCGATGCTGGCAGTTGCCGTAGGTAAAGGCGCTGGGGTTTCTTCGCCGAGCAGGCGCTTGATGCGGGGCGCGACCAGCATTAACGCGATGCCAATTACGGTCGAAATTACGATTAAGAAGATAAACAAAAACCATTTGCCTTCTTTTTCGGCTACTTCACCGGCGCGACCAGCCAGGTAAACGCCGATGGAGATGGCCAAAAACCAAACGCCCATGACCATACTGGCCATACGCTTGGGTGCGAGCTTCGACATGCTCGATAAGCCGACCGGTGACACACACAGCTCGGCCATCGTCGAGAATAAGTAAAATACGAACAAGTATAGTGCGGAAATTTTCGAGCCGCTATCGATGTCCGATAGGGCTGGCAGCAATACCAAAAATGCTACCGCGTTAAGCAACATGCCAATACCAAACTTGGTGACCGCCGAAGGTTCGCGGCGGCGTTTCGCCAAGTACACCCACAAAATCGCAAAGAGCGGCGCCAGAATCACCACGTACGCCGAGTTGACCGATTGGTAATACACAGCCTCGAACCGAATGCCCAAGACGTCAGGCTTGGCATACTCCTCAGCGAACAAATTCAGCATGCCTCCGCTTTGTTCGAAGATGCCAAAAAATGCGATGCAGCCGATGAACAACACAATCATCGCAACGATGCGATTGCGTTCACCTTCATCGAGGGCGTTGCGCCACATCATCACAAACATGGTGACGGCACAGGCAATGAGCAACAGCCCAAAAAGATCTGCTACATCGGATTTACTGGTCAGCACATCCGCCGCAATCAACCCGCCAAATGCAACGGGCAGCAACACCACACCGGCGAGCACGGCATACAATGTAGTCACATCGCGTTTAGCCACCGCAGCGTCGGTCGGAATGGTTGGATGTTTGCCAGCTTCACCGAGGAAGCGTGAGGCATAGGCAAACCAAATCACGCCAGCCAGCATGCCGATTGCTGCAAGCCCAAAACCAAAATGCCACGCATGGTTGGGATTAAGGTGCCAGCCTACCAACGTTTCGCGGAAACTTTGGCTTTTTGCTAAGTAGCCACAGGTAAACGGTGCAGCCAGCGCACCCACGTTGATGCCCATGTAGAAGATGGTGAATCCGCTATCGCGTCGCGCATCTTTTTTACCGTAGAGCTGGCCAACGATGGTGCTGATATTTGGCTTGAGCAGGCCGGTGCCCAACACGATCATCGCGAGGCCAAGATAAAACGTCGCGTTGGCAGGCATCGCAGCTATCAACCCGTCAAGGCCAGGCACGGCTGGCAGGGCCAGCGTGACATGGCCAAACATAATGATGATGCCACCAACCAACACAGCTTTGCGTTGGCCCCAAAATCGGTCGGCGATCCAGCCACCAGGCAAGCTCATCAAGTACACACTCGCGCCGTACAAGCCGTACACGATGCCAGCGTTGGCTTTGCTTTCGCCAAGCCCACCCTCGGAAACTTTGGCAGCAATATACAGCGTCAAAAACGCCCGCATGCCGTAGTACGAAAAGCGTTCCCACATTTCGGTGAAAAACGCGGTGGCCAAACCCAGCGGATGACCAAAAAAACGACGGTCATTCAAAGTGCCAGGGTCGGCAGCATCAGCATGCGTGGAAGCGTTGGCCATAACGGCGGACACTACCAGCGGCCACCGCCAAAACTAAAGAGGTTTGGCGCGCGTGTTGCCTCGCAAGTCGACAATGTTGAGGCTACAAACAAGATAAGCATATGAAATTAAATACTTTTACAGACGTCACCAAAGCGCAACAATCACTCGATTACTGCGACACCTGCGACAGCAGCGACCCCTGTGGTGACGGTTCATGATCATCGTTCGGTAGCAATTGTCAGCGGGCTTTTGCTTGCAAAGCCGCCCGGATTGCGAAAAGTTGCAGGGATGAAAAAGACCCTCGCTGGTACTGCCGCGCTGCTCTTGCTCGGCGCTGCGGCATGTAACGTTTCGACACCGAGCTTTTCGTTTAAGTATGCAGAGCGTCGGGGGCGACTAGACTCCAACGGACTGCGTTTTGTGATCATGCCGGACAGCACGACTCAACTTGTTCAAGTTGACGTTCGTTACGAAGTCGGTGAAAAAGAAGATCCAATCGGCAAGGCCGGCATCGCGCACCTAGTTGAGCACCTGATGTTTCAACAGCGCCCGCCAGCGGCCGATGGAACCGAAACGCCACCGTTGTTTCAGCAGATTAGCGACAAGACCATCATCTTCAACGCGTACACCAATTGGGACACCACGCACTACATGAACACGGGGATGTCCAACCAGGTGGAACAGCTACTAGCGCTCGAAGCTCAGCGTATGTATCTGCGATGTTTGACAGTGCCCGAAAGTGAATTTTTGCGCGAGCGGGAAGTTGTTCGCAATGAGATCCGTCAGCGTACCGGTAGTGCCAAGGGGCAAATCGAGCAGCAAATCCTTTCTTCGGTATATCCCAAAGGTCATGCCTACGAACAAATGGTCGGCGGCGACGACATGCAACTTGCGTCAACGACGCTCAAAGATGTTTGCGCCTTCATGGACCAATACTATCGTCCTGAAAACGCAACGGTGATCGTCGCTGGTGGCGTCGACATCCAATCTACAATCACCCATATCTCGACACTCTTTGGTCAGATTCCGAAATCGCCAGTCGGGCCCAAAAAAGCGGCCGAACGTGTGCGCATAAATCCGATCAAGACTGTCGTGGAACTTGATATCGAACATCCGACGGTCGCGGTCACGTGGGCACTGCCACCAGCCAATACCCCTGAGGGTGAAGCTGTACAATATGGCCTCAATCAGGTGTTTTTTCGTACTGCCTACAAAGCTCAGCAATATGAATTTGCCAACAAAGTGACGCCCGAAATTCTCGGCGGCCAGTTGGCACCAATATTCTCGGTGCTGATTGAACTCAAGAGCATGAGCAACTACGACGAGGCGATTGAGTTCGTAAAAAAAGCCGCAAAATCTGCATACCGTGGTTTCGATGACGCCAGCAAAGCTCAAATCGAAGAAAATCAGAACATTACCAAAGCTGAAATCATTGGATCTCTTGAGCCTCTAGAGGCTCGCACTAACATTATCGGAAACGAAGTTCAATTCAATACCCGCATAGGATTCGATTCAGCTGACCTCTATTTGTTCAAACTCTTGGATAAGAGCAACAAGTACGACGGTGAGTTCATCGGCGACGCGATCAAAAAAGCAATTGATCCAAACAAGATGCGCATTGTTGTTTTCAAACCTAATAAAGAAGGCATCAAAGGTGACAAACGTTCGAACGTTACGTTTGAAAAATCCGAAGAAACTCGGGAACCAACCGACGTAGACCCAAACGAAGCTCGTCGCCCGGTAAAACTACAAAAAGATGTAAAAGGCCTTGGCGCAGCGCAACAGTTCACCTTGGCCAACGGCATGAAAGTGATGCTGTTTCCTATCAAAGCGATGCCATTAGTCGCGGCAACACTGTTGTTCCGAAATACCGGCCGAGCCAGCACCCCGCAAGAACCGGCGGTCGCCGGCGCTGCCGCGCAATTCTTGTCGCTCCCGCTTGATGCAGAGGCGTTCCAACGCACCGGCATCTCGGTTGGGTGCGGTGCCAATTCTGATACGACCTACTGTTCGACGCACGGCATCAACATCTATCTGGACCTGATGATCAACGGTCTTGAACGCATCATTGTTGCTGGCGAATACAATCAAAAACAGTTGGAACAGTACCAAAAGAATTTCAAAAACACGTTTGATCGCGAACGAGCTGAGAATTCCGAGTACTCACGCCAACTGCTTTCTGCTTTGTATGGTGCAGATCATCCATATGCGAAAACTGGTATTCTCACGCCTGATCTAGTTAGCAAATTGTCACAAGATCGTCTCGATTCATTTCGTCGCTCGAACTACGTAGCGGCCAATGCCACATTGGTAGTGGCAGGCGATTTCGACGCAGCTATCGCCGAGAAAAAGATTCGAGGTATCTTTGGTAACTGGAGTAAAGGCACCGCATCCAAACCAGTATCAAATCAACTTTATCAGCGTTCAGGGCCTAGCTTCATCGGCGTAATTGCTAAGGAAGAACCACAGTTGCGTGTAACCATCGCGTACCCTGCTCCTGCGGGTATTGATGGCCAAAGTGGTGCACGGGATGTACTAGCTCAAATGCTCACAATACGCATGGGTGATGTTCGGACCAAACTCGGCACTACCTATGGTGTGTACGCAAATGTCGCAACCCATATTGGACCTTCGGCGTATCAGATGGGCGGCACAGTGGATGCTCCGACCGCAGGTGCTTCGATAAAAATGATGCGCGATGGCGTCGAAATGCTTCGACACAACGAATCCTTTAGCAATCAAGAGTTCGTGCGGGCGCGGCGCAAAGTGTTGTCACAGCTACTCGGACTTTCAACCGTCACCGAGGAACTGGCCGGTGCGCTCGCCGAGATCGCCGCGTTTAGTCTTGAACCAAGTCAGTACAATACCAATCTTCAGCAGGTCGCCGCCGCCTCGCCGATTTTGGTAAAATCGATTGTAGCGGCAGAACTCAATCCGAACAATGAAGTGGTAGTCATCAAAGGAACCCGCGAGCAACTCGAAAAAGCGTTTAGAGACGCAGGCATCAACGATGTAAAATATGTCGAAGCGGCCAGCATCAAATAACTAGTTGCCGGCACGCATCGCCGCGCAGGCTCGGGCTACGGAGTCGGCGTGAGCGGCGGCGAAAACAGTGCGCCACCGATACTCGGTGCGCCGACATGCGATTTGACCCGAATGACGCCTGGGCCGCCGCCACCGCCACCTGCGGTTTCACCGGGACCAGGGTTCTTGCCAGCCTCAGCTTTGGTTCCACCTGCTGCGCCTTTACCGCCATCGGAGCCACTGCTTTGGGCTACACCACCATCGGCTACCACGTCGGTATCTTGCGCACCGTCGGCACCCGAATCGCCCACACCCATCTTATGTCCAGCACCGCCGCCGCCGCCATTGGCAGTGCATATTCCTGACATCCGCACACTTGCGCCTTCGATCCAAATCGCGCCGCCGCTACCGCCGCCGCTGGCGCCAGTGAACCCCGACGCTGCGGCACCACCACCGCTACCGGGCACAGCCAACACCCCGGTGGTATTTACTTGCACCGTGTTGGCAACCAACCCAATGGCTCCGCCGCCTGCGCCTTTGCTGGTCATAAGCCCGGTGCCACCAGCACAACCGCCACGCAGCTTCGCTAGCGAAGCGCTCGCAGGAAAGAATTTGCCGCCTGGCGCAC
>JAYWHS010001130.1:0-2089 GCA_043777635.1 Kofleriaceae bacterium
TGGCGCAATCGGCGCAATCATCATCGGCGGTGGCTGCGGCAGTGCCGCGGTGTTAGCAAGCTCACTAATGCTGGTTGGATCGCCTTCGAAATCCTCGGCGTCGACGGTTTCGCCATCAGCTCGATCAAAACTCTGGCGCCCCGCCAAACCCGGCGAACGGGGCGGCATCGAAGGCGGCTTGGGTCGATTTGGAGTATTCGATGACATAACTACGCGCGACGCGGCTTGGGTACCAGTGGCAGCGGGCGACCTTGAGTGTAAACGATATACGCAGTTGATCCGGGGCCAAAATCGACACAAATCGGGTCGTTGCAGTCCACTTTGTCAAAAATGACGGCACGACCGCCCAGTGCGACAACCGCATGCGGGCCTTGGCGGTAGCCCATGATCAAACGCGCGCGCGCCAACATCTTATGATTCGGGCTTATTAAATCAAAACCAGCATCGCGTTCGAGCTGCATCGCCGACGACGGCCGGCCACCTACCGGCGCAATAAAGCTCGACATACTCTTGAGATGCACCACGCGTTGGGCGGCGGGTAAGATCGTGACCCGCAATTTGGCCGGGCCAGGGCACAGCAAATCGGCAACACCGTCGGGCGCAAATACCAAGATCACCTGGCGTTCGAGCACAGTTTGCTCTTCCACCAAGGCAATGCGGATCTGCTCGGCATTGCTGGCGACGGCGGTAGCAATATTCGCCCGTTCAAGTGGGCCCCGCTCCGAGCGTCCGCTCGTTCGCTCCATTTCTGGGCCCGACGACATCGCAAGTTCAACCGGTTGCAGCGGTGGCGGCTGCGCGCCAGATGACATGGCGCCACCCAACGGCGGCGGCAAGGTCATGGGAGCATAGCTTGGCGACGATGAGGTCGACGGATAACTGTGCGGGTTCGGTGCCGCCGGTGCGGGCGCAGCGGGCTTCACAATCAACGAGGCTTTCATCAGGCCCGCAGAAAAATCCGCGATGCGTTGGTAGCGATCGGCAGGATCAAACGCCAAGGCTTTGCAGAACACCGGCCACAACGATTCCGGCAACACCGCGCCTTGGGCCCGCGCTTGGGCCAATGCATTGCGCACCAGTTCGGCGGCGCTACGGCGTTTTTTGTAGCCGGCAAAGACTTCTTCCTCGGAAAAAATGACTTCACCGGTCAGCAGATACACGCCGACGGCAGCAAGCGAAAACACATCGGTCGCCGGGCTGGCCGGGCGGCCATCGATTTGTTCAGGCGCAGCCCAACTCGGCGAGTACATGGCGAGGCGTCGACCCGCAACAATTTGAGTATCGTCGGCGCGCTGGCCTTGATCAACGGCTTCACCGTCGCTGCTCCACTTGGCAATGCCAAAATCCGCGAGCTTGGCCAGCCGCTCGTTACCAACGTTGGCGAACAAAATATTTTGCGGTTTGATATCGCGATGAATAATGCCCAAGGCGTGGGCTTCGGCCAGGGCCGCGCACATTGAGGTCAGTATCGCGATAGCTTGCGGCAACAGCGGCGAACCGTGGTCACGCACCATTTGCGACAAGGTGCCACCATTCATGTATTCGCAAATCTGTAGCGGTGGTCCCGGCTCGTCGGTGGCAGCCCCAGACAGATGTCCAAAATCGTAAATGCGCAGGGTGCTGGGATGGGTCAGTTTTGACAGCGCAAAAGCTTCTTGCACAAAGTGCTCGTAGCTGGTGCGGCCAACCCCTGAGTCGGATTCTTCGCCGGAAAATATCTTGATGCAGACGGGTCGCGCTAAGCGCTCATCGTGGCCGAGGTAGACAACGCTATGGCCGCCAGTGGCTAATGCGTCGACGATACGATACCGGTCGAGGACGAGGTCGCCATTTTGCAGCAGCGTTGAAAATTCAGAACCCATAGGTAATTGTTAGAACTGGGACGCGCAGGCGAAGGTTAACGCTAACATCGATACGACTTGGTGGGGGACCGAAGGTCATCGAACTGTGGAGAGGCAAGCGAGCGAGCGACGGACGGAGTATTTGTGATAGAGGACGAAACGATGATCTGGTGATGCTGCGGGATCTTGGTGGTGGCATGATGCCAGCGTCGAGGCACCTACCCCCTGCGATGGCAGTGTGACCGTTC
>JAYWHS010001131.1:0-6973 GCA_043777635.1 Kofleriaceae bacterium
CCAGTGAAGCGGATCCGTTTGCCGGACTTTTGTTTGGCGTCTTGCCACCAAGCAACCGTCAGGTACGAACCGCCGTCGTCGAAGTATGGTTGGTCCTGCGCGATTTGCGTGCGCAACACCAAAGCACCTTCGGCTTCGATATGGCCTTTGCGAATCTGCTTGTACATCACTTGGTGATCGAGATTTTCGAACCCGTTGAACCGAGTATCGTAATTGTCAAAGAACAAGATGGCTGGACTTTTCGGCACACCACAGCGAAAGCCCGGGATGCTTGGAATGGTCTCGCCAGGCTGAACCAAAACGTTTTCATGGCCACAGGTAAAGTTCAACCGGATGTCGACCACACCGTTGCCGCCGGTTTCGCCCGTGCCATTGCCTTCAAGTGGCTTACTGTCTTTTTCCGCAGCCGCTTTGGCTGCATCTTGCGCAGCGGATTTGGCTGCGCGTTCTTCAAGCAACTTGGCGACACGTCGGTCAACCAATTCGTTGAGCTTCGCTTCATCAACTGCACCCGTTGGCTGCGCATCTGCGACCGGCACCGGCACTTCACCGACAGCCGGTTGTGCTAGCGCAACGCTGGCGAAAGCCATGGGCAGGGAAAAAGCAGCGGCAAAAAGTGTTTTACGGACAACGGACTTCTCAGAGCGGTTCACAAATCCTCCACAAGTGGTCGCAGGAGCGGGATAAATCAAGGCTGTAGTTGCTTGGCCGAGTGGCACATTACTGGGCCCGCTCAATTGAGCACCGAGATGTCGGACTCATCGCGCGGGAAGATGATCCAAACATTAAAGGACCCAACACTCACCGGCCGCAAAATGCCGGTGACTTTCATCTTCTTGCCAACCTTGGCGACCGGGTCAAAGGTAAACCCGGTGCTGATAACATTAAGAATAGTATTTCGGTTACCGCAGTTAGGCTCAACGCCAACCGCAGTCACGATGGCAACTTTCCATTGCTTGAATTTGTCGTAGTCAGCGTCGGTCGGGCACAGCAGTGCGCCGGTGGTAAAGATCGGCGCTGCTTCATTGCGTTCGAACTTAAACTTTTCACTGCCGAACCAGCCTGGTTCAACCGCAGTTGCAGCCGGCAGCCGCGCTACGTTAACGTCGGGTTCGCCTTCCACCAACGTCTGCGGAAATGACAATTCAGTTAGGCCGTTAAATTCAACGACACCACCGGTGAAGCCCGAAACAAATTGGCCCGGTTGGACCGCACGGCCAGCCAAATCTTTAGGTCGTGAGAACGAAAACACAAGTGCGTGATCGTAGTCGCCGGTGGTGCATGGCGGTGCTCCGGCAGCGTTAGCGCAGATGACATCCGACACGGTGTAGCCTTGCGAAAATACGCTGGTTACCAGCAACTTACCGTTGACGCCGTTGCGGCTACCCGAAATTCGAATCTGCTTATCTTCGAGCGGCGACACGGTGAGCGCACCAACGCTGTTTTCATCGACCGGCTTTTGAAAGTCGAGGATGAAAGGATCGCGAAACCACAGCGCCGGGGTGGTGCCCGTTGCAAACGAAGCCGCATCGCCTTGGCTATCTTCAATCCATAACGTGGTGGCACCGAATACCGGTGGCAGCATCACAGTAGTGGGTGCCGACACGCCGTTGACTAACGTGACTTTAGCCAATGGCAGGCCACCGAGCGGCGGCGTCAGTGTGGCGAGAAACTGCGCGTACACCGCAACATCACGCGACACGGTGGTGTCAATTTCACCTTGTGGTCCGATTGCCGACACTTTAACTTGCACGCTGCGGGCAGCGTCCGGCAACCGGACATTTACCGTGCCAGGATTGGCCGGGGTAATCAATTCAACGCGCAGTGATTGGGTGCCGGTGATACCTGGCAAGGTCTCGGTGCATGCACCAAGCGATGCTAGGCCGAGCAAACTGCTTGCAAACATGACCGCGCTGTATTGGTTAGCTTTCATAATTAACCTCACTCAAACAGCGGCCGAATGCGGCCATCATGGGCTTCGGGACCGACGTCCGTTGCATTACCAAGGCACGGAATTGCGCCGTAGCGAGTTTTCACCAAACAGCTAGCCGGTTGATTGGGTGGAGCTGGCTCAAGACATGCAATGGTCATCCCGGCCGTGTCTTGATAGGTCCCAGTTGTGTCGACCGCGGTATCCGCGCACAACGCTTGTTTACGTAAAAACACTTGCAGCGCATCGCGTAGTGAAACCCCGGTATCAAGTTTTGACGTGTTGCGCTTGAGGGTCGAAAACCCCGAGCCACCTTTTGAGATGTAGTCGTTGACTGCCACGCGGTATAACCCCGTCGGCAACAACGCTTGACACTTGGTGGGATCGATTGGCCCATCGGGATTGCCGGCCCGGCAATTTTCGCCAATGTAGATACTTTTCGCGCAGGCAATTGGGACAAAGTTATCCGTCGGATCTGGGTCGGGACAGTTCTGGCTGCGGCACACCATGTCGAACCACAGCCCTGCAACTTGCGCCTGGGTCCGGCAACCACGCTCGGCCGATTTACGAGCCACAAAATCGAGGGTCTCTTGAACTTCCGAACCCGAGAGGTACATCACCGTGATGTAGTTTTCGAAAGGAAATACATTAAACATTTGTTCAACATTGAGCGGACCGCGCTCAAAATCGGCCCGAATTCCTAAGGTATTGGTGATGGAAAACTCGGCTTCAACGCCGGTTTGCACTTGCATCGCCCGCGCCACCATGTTGCCGAGTTGCGAGTCACCACCGCCGGTGTCGTTGCGTGTGATCTTGGCCGTGCCAGGCGGCGAAATGTTGGCGAACACACCGTTGAGGTCGATCTTCTGATTGATTTCGAGGCCATATGGGAACAATAAGTTGGCGACTTCAGGATCGGCTTTGGTGCGCGAATCGACCGGTATGTTGTTGTAGGCGAACGATGTAACACGGCTGCGCTTGTCGGGATCGTTGTTATCCGACCCGACGCGCACCACAACATCGAGCCGCCCAACAAACTTGGCAAAGGCACCCGAATGCACCAGTACCGTGGAATTGCCCTTGTCATCATTCGGAATGATTTTTGGGGGATTGGTCACGATGTGCAGGTGACCACCAAGAATCACATCCACACCCTGCAGCGGCAACTGGGTGTTGGGATCATCAACTTCGTTAGCGGTCAGGCCTTCATCTTCATCGAGGCCGAGGTGACTAACCACAACCACCACATCGACGGTGGGTCGTAACAACCGTACATATTGTTCGGTTGCAATTTTGTCTTCAATGGCACGCAGCCCGAGCGAGTTTCCGCCTTCAAAAATCGACGTCAGCGAGCCGGTGTTAGCCATGCCAATGACGCCCACTTTGAGGCCTTCGAGATCGTAGATCTGATACGGCTGCACAACATCTCGCAGCGAGCGTTGCAATGGATTGACCGGATCTTCAAAAATGTAGTTCGCGGCCAGCAGGGGATAGGACGCAAAATTATCAATTTGTTGGTACAAATTAACTACACCAGCGTCGAACTCGTGATTGCCAACCACCGCGCCATCCATGCCGGCAAGCGACAACGCCCGCAGCTCAACTTCACCTTTGAACAAGTTGAAAACTGGCGCGCCTTGAAAACAATCGCCCGAATCGAGCCACAACGAACGCGACGAACTGGCACGAATATTTTTGGCCAACGTAGCGATCCGAGCAACGCCACCGAACGGCGCATTGGCCGCTAACAAGCCGTAGTCACGCTCGAATCGATTCGGTACGAAGTTGTAGGGGAACAACCGCGAGTGAATATCCGAGGTGTGAATGAAGGTCAGCCGAATATCTTGGCCGACCAAGTTTGGCTGTGGCCGCTCCACTGTGCAACCGGCGCCCAGCGCGCAGGCCACGGCGACTGTGCGCATTATCGAAGGTTGGACTCGCATCGGGGTCGCGTATACCGGGCAGCTTGGCCCCGATGCAAGTGCCAATAACAGCAGTTCGGTCCAAGCGCCGAGTTTGTCACGCGGCTGACACCTGCTGACAGGCGATCTGCGATTGTGCTACGCACTGCCACCGCGTTGTCGTGGCCAGTGCGCTATGCCCGACTGTGGTGTTTTCACTGGCCTACGTCGGCCGGAGCGCTGCGTTCTGGTGTAACTACTGTGCATGGCTCGCGCGAAAATTGTCTGTACGTTAGGTCCTTCGTCGAACACCCCGGAGCGCATCGGTGCGCTGATCGATGCCGGCATGAGTGTTGCCCGGCTCAATTTCTCCCACGGTAGCCACGAAGATCACGCCAACATGCTGGCGATTGTGCGCTCCGAGGCCGATAAACGCGGCAAAGCTGTAGCGGTGTTGCTCGATTTGCAAGGCCCGAAGATCCGGGTCTCGCGCTTCGCCACCGGTTCGGCGGAATTGGTACCCGGCGCCGAATTTACAATTACTACCGACCAGTCGGTCAGCGGCGATAGTAATCGGGTGGCCACCAGCTACACCGACCTGCCCAAAGACGTGAAGCCCGGCGATGCGATTCTGCTCGACGATGGCTACATGAGCCTGGTCGTGCTCAACGTCACCGCAACCGACGTTGTCACGCGCGTGGTCAGCGGCGGGATTTTGAAAAACAACAAAGGCATTAACTTGCCGGGTGTCGATGTCACCGCGCCAGCGCTGTCGGACAAAGACCGCGCCGACATTGGCTTTGCCTTGCGCTACGGCGTCGACTACGTTGCGTTGTCTTTTGTCCGCCGAGCCGAAGATGTCATTGAAGCCAAACGCTTGTTAACCGTCGACGGCGTATCGATTCCAGTGATTTCAAAAATTGAAAAGCCACAAGCACTCGATCGCTTAGCGTCAATTATTGATGCATCGGACGGCACCATGGTGGCACGCGGCGATCTTGGCGTAGAGATGGGCCCGGAAAAAGTGCCGGTCTGGCAAAAACGCATCATCGAAGAAACCAACAAGCGCGGCAAGATTGTAATTACAGCTACCCAGATGCTCGAGTCGATGATTTCGCACCCACGACCGACCCGGGCTGAAGCATCCGACGTCGCCAACGCCGTGCTCGACGGCACTGACGCCTTAATGCTGTCCGGCGAAACGGCGTCGGGCCAATATCCGGTCGAAGCGGTCATGACGATGGCGCGGATCATTCGCGAAGTCGAAAACAGTGCGTACTACCATCAGAACCAAGAACCGCCGACATTAGAACTCGCTGTGTCTGCCAACGCAATTGCACACGCCGCCGTCACCGCAGCACGCGCGATGAAAATTCGCGTCATCGCTTCGTCGACTCAATCCGGTGGGGTCAGCCGTTTGTTATCGGAATATCGCCCACAAGCTGAGTTGGTGTCGTTGACCGCCAATGAAGTTACGTTTCGGCGTTTGGCCCTGGTTTGGGGTGTAACCCCGGTCATGATGCCACTTGCTGCCACCACAGAAGAACTCTTAGAGCGCATGGAAACCACGCTCCTGGAACGCCAGCTGGTTAAACCAGGCGACAGCGTGGTGATCACCATGAGCTTGCCGATCGGCGCAGGAATTCAAAATAACGTACTCAAAATTCATCAAATCCTTTGATTTGATGGTTGGACGGGTAGCGATGGTCGTCGGCCAAGCGATTGGATCACACCGACCGCCAGCAACCTACAGTCAGAAAACTTCCATTGCGCCAAGGGTTCTCTTGAGAACCTAGCATGCACAAGCTACCATTTACCGGCGTGGTGACTAGTTCGAAAATATCTGACCAAGGCATCTTGGTTGGTTCGACGATTCTTGGCAAGTATCGCGTTGAATCGGTGCTTGGCGAAGGCGGCATGGGCGTAGTGGTTAAAGCGCGCCATCTCGGGCTTAACGAAGAAGTCGCGATCAAGTCACTGCGCGCCAACATGTCGTTGGACACCGAAGCGATTTCGCGATTTGTGCGTGAAGCCCAAGCTGCGGTGAAGCTCAAGAGTGAACACGTTGCGCGAGTTTCGGACGTCGGCACCTTCGACGACGGCCGGCCTTACATGGTGATGGAATACCTCGACGGGCAAGACCTTGAAGTGTTCGCTACTCAAAATGGCAAAATCAATCCTCAACTCGCGATTGAACTGATTTTGCAAGCGGCCGAAGCATTGGCCGAAGCCCATTCGCTCGGCATTGTGCATCGCGATATTAAGCCGACCAACTTGTTTATCACCTGGCGGCCCGACGGATCGCCGCTGCTCAAAGTGCTCGATTTTGGAATTTCAAAATCGCCACTCGGTGCAGATCTGTCGTTGACCCAAACCCAGTCGATCCTCGGCACGCCAGCGTACATGTCGCCCGAGCAAATGCGTTCGGCCCGCATGGTCGACCCACGTACCGATATTTGGTCACTCGGCACCGTGTTGTACGAAGTGCTCGAAGGTCAGCGCCCCTTCGAAGCTGAAAGTTTTTCAGAAATGTGCGTCAAGGTCGCGATGGACGCGCCGACCCCGATGCGCAACGTGCCCAGCAATTTGGCAGAAGTGATTTTTCGCTGTCTGGCAAAAACTCCTGAGCAGCGTTATCCGAACATCGCGGAATTCGCGCGAGCGATCGCACCGTTCTGTCGCGATCCACAACAAGCGATGCGGTCGGTCGAACGCATGATCCGGATGCTCGGCCGGCGCGCTCATAGTTGGGATGCCGATACCAACGGTCATGGCATCCCGCGTCCGGTGGCTGATGTCGAAAGCCGTGGGTCGGCTAGCGACTTTGCCGTTGACCGCACCCCGCCACCGGTGCAAGGAGGCCACAGCTGGCCCAATGCCGAGCACAGCAATCCGGCGTGGACCGGAGGCCAGCCCGTAGTTGCAGCTGGCAATCCAGCCACCTGGACCGGCGCTACACCGGTTGTGGCGAGTCCTCGACAGTCCGAGCCTGTACTTGCGCCACTGCAAACATTTGCAGCGCCACCGACCTCGGCTGGATCGACCCTCAACCACAGCTCCGTGGATAAAAACGAAGAGCTGGTGATGCCGGCCCGCTCCAAAGCTCCACTCCTCGTCGGATTGCTCGTCGCTGTGGCCGCAG
>JAYWHS010001132.1:0-2084 GCA_043777635.1 Kofleriaceae bacterium
TGCCAGCCGGGAATGGTCCAGGCCATGACATCTGGATCTAACTGCGGCAGCAGTGCGAGCGGCACCGACGCAGTGATGCCGTCGTCATCTTGGCCCGGATCAAATCGGTACGCCAACGGGATGGTGGCACCGCGCACGAGCAATTGATCGGGATAGCGTTCCGGCGATAACTCGTCGGCTTCGTCGAGTAACAGATCTGCACGGGTTAGATGCAGGAGTGAAGGATTACGCGCTTCGGCACTGCGGCGCCATACTTCAAACATTTTGCCGTTGACGATATCGGCAGGAATGCGTTGATCGAAAAAATTCCACAGCGCCAGCTCGTCGGCCACCATGTCACTGCGCCGAGCTTTGTCGCGCATGTATTGCACTTCGTCGTGCAGGCGCTGATTGTGGTCGAGGAATCCGGCCTTGGTGCTGTATTCGTGGCGGACTAGTGCATGCGTGATGAATAGTTCACGGCACAGCTCAGGATCGAAGGCTGAGTACGCGACGCGCCGATCTTTGACGATCGGCAGGCCGTACAACGTGACCTGTTCTTTGGCCACGACCTGCGCCGCTTTCAACTCCCAATGCGGGTCGCCATGGCTGCGTTTGCATAGCGGCCCGGCCGCAGCTTCAAGCCAGGTCGGGTCGATTTTGGCCACGGTGCGCGCAAACAGCTGCGAGGTTTCAACCAGCTCGGCGGCCATCACCCACGGTGGTGGTTTACGGCCCAGGCTCGACGACGGATGGATCTGAAATCGGGTTTGCCGAGCACCGACGTAGATGCGGGTCTCTTGGTTCCACATGCCAACTTTGCTGAGCAACCCAGGCAACAAGGCGCGGTGAATTTGTTCACTGGTTGCCGGCGTGGTATTGGGCGTAAAATCAAGTTCACGCATGACCCGCACGAGTTGGGCGTGGGTGTCTTCCCATTCGCGCATGCGGTTGTAGTTGAGGAAGTTGTCGCGGCACAGTTTGTACAGTTGTGATCGCGAGCTGCGAGCTTTGGACTCCTGCCAAAATGCCCACAACTTTAGGTAGCTTGCAAAATCGCTGCCTTCATCTTTGAATTTTTGCTGGGCTTGGTCGGCGCGTTGTTGCGCTGCATGTGGTCGATCGCGTGGATCTTGCAGCCCGAGCACGGCAGCGATGGTCACTACTTCACGCAGCGCATTTTCGTCGCGGCCGCCGAGGATCATCCGACCCAGGCGCGGATCAACCGGCAACCGGCCAAGTTGCTCGCCGAGGAGTGTTAACAAGCCGTCGTCTGAGATGGCGCCAAGTTCTTCGAGGACGCGGTAGCCTTCGTCGATGGCGCGCTTGTGCGGTGGGTCGAGAAACGGAAAACTTTCGATGTCACCGAGGCGCAGTGCTTTCATCCGCAGGATCACACCTGCAAGGCCAACGCGGTTGATCTCAGGATCGGTGTGCGTCGGTCGTGTGACGTAATCTTGTTCTTCGAACAGCCGGAAACAAATGCCGTTGGCGGTGCGGCCGCAGCGGCCTTTGCGTTGATCTGCGCTGGCTTGCGACACCGGTTCAACCAGTAGTTGCGTCACGCCGGTCCGCACGTTGTAACGATTGACCCGGGCCACGCCTGGATCCACCACGTAGACAATGCCTGGAATCGTCAATGAGGTTTCTGCTACGTTGGTGGCTAACACCACCCGGCGCAGCGGCGACGATTGGAAAACCCGTTGTTGTTCCGCTGGCGATAACCGTGCGTACAGCGGCAAGATCACGGTGTGCGGCAACGCGCGTTGTTCGAGCTCGGCGACGGTTTCGCGAATCTCGCGCTCACCCGGCAGAAACACTAAGATATCGTTGCGCGGATCGAGTTCGGTAATTTCGTTGACGGTATTGGCGACGGCATCGGCCAGATCGGTTTCGTCTTCGCGCGGTGGCCGGTACAAAATATCCACCGGGAACGTGCGGCCTGAAACTTCGATCACCGGCGCACCGTCGAAGAACTTGGAAAACCGCGCAGTCTCAAGGGTGGCTGAGCTGATGATCACGCGCAATTCCGGCCGGCGCGGCGTCAACTGTTTGAGAAAGCCCAGCAAAAAATCGATGTTCAAGCTGCGTTCGTGGGCTTCGTC
>JAYWHS010001133.1:0-6949 GCA_043777635.1 Kofleriaceae bacterium
GCCTTGGTTGGAAACGATGAGTCGAGACGGGTGAGATGAGAGGTGTCGTCCGTGTCGTCCGCCCACTGGTCACCCATACCTTCGCGCGTGCTGGCCATCGCGATTGGCGGCGGCAACCTCGCATCGACAACGCCGGCGAACAGCGGCAATGGCAGCAGCACTACTGCACCCAACCTCGCGCTACCTGCCAAAGGCGCACGGCCCCGTCGCTGCGACGGCCGGTGCGCGCCCGGCAGTAGCATCGTGGTCACAACGCGTGCCTGGTCGCCTTGAAACAATTTCCGGAAGCATCTACGGTTTCGGTGTGAGTGGAAAAATTGGACGCGGCGGGCCACCTGCAATTCGAGGGTTTCGGCTTCAAATGCTGTACGTCCTCCATCGCCTACTTTGCGATGAAAAAGTGTTCGCGGTTGAACTTGAGACAATAGAAGACGCGGTGCTCTTAGACCATGAAGGTAATCACTTTGAAATCATTCAGGTGAAAGCAGAAGGCCAACCACTTGGAGCTGCTGCACTACGTGATAGTTCGTTGCCGCGCCATATGCACACCGGTACAGTATTAAGGCTAGTTAGCTTTTCTGGATTTGGCCAACAACTTTCGATGGCAGCCCAAGGGGGTAACGCCGCCTTTGGCAAGGTGAATACAACTCTCAACAAGTCGGAGGAATACACGCAAGCATTGCTTACACAGCTTGTGCTGACCACGGTCTCAGAAAGTATTCTACTCGACGAAGTTTGCGGCATGCTACAGAACACTAGCGCTGGTTTTCGACCGAAGCTGACATTGACATTGCTTTGCGGGTGGCTCGCCGTAGCGGCGGAAAGTCGTCGTACAGTAAAACGAACCGAGGCGTTCGCGCAGCTACAACAAGCGACCAGACTACTCAAAGACGCAGAGAGCTGGCAGACGCAATGGCATCAGACAATCCATCCTGTTGCAGAAGAGTCCTGCGACCTCGATGGCGTAGCACTCCGAGGTGAATATCACGCGGGGATTTCTGCGCGCAGAAGTCATATTTTGGCGAATGGCGATACACGACGGCAAGCACAAATCGATAGGCTCGATGTCCTTTTCACTGCAGCACGAACCTGCATCATTTTTGGCGCTTCTGGCCAAGGTAAAACCAGCTTGGCGTTGCGCTACCTTGAAGAACGCGCACCTCTCGGAACAAGACTCTCCGTAACGGAAGTTCGTAGTGCAGAACAAGCAGTCGCAATCGCGCGCGCAATTGCCTGCTATTGCGATTCGCTGAACACTTACGTCTATGTACATATTGACGCGACCGCCTACGACTGCGGCTTTGAAGACCTGCTCGCACTCCTAACTCAGCATCCCAAAATCCGATTGCTAGCTACACTCCGAACAGAAGACTGGGAGCGACACGTCACGCTCCAAACGCGAGCGACGGTAGCGTCTCTTGAACTCAAAATGGAAGAAGCCGAAGCGTTGTCAATTTTTGAACAACTTAGGGAACGTGGTAATACGCGTTTCCCAACATTCGAATCTGCATGGCAATCCTTCGGTGGCCAAGGGCCGCTACTCGAATTCACGCACCTTGTTACCCAGCACGAAAGACTGCGCACCCGATTAATTGCTCAAGCCAATCAGCTTATTGCCGAATTCACCGATGAAGAATTCACTCTTCTGCATACGCTAGTTGTTGCGACGCGATTCGGTGGCGAAGTTGATCTGTCCGCGCTGGCACGATCGCTACAGACTCACTCAGCGACAAAGATCATCAAGCGACTACGCGACGAATATGTTGTTCGACAACCTACAAATTCAACTATCAGCGGATTGCATTTCCTGCGTTCGCAAATTCTCACAGAAATTCTGGACCGACACGCCTTGGATTCAGGAGCCAAAGCGCGACAAGCAGCTTTGCTATCGATTTCGGAACGCGACATTGAAGACTATATCGTCAGCAGTGTTTTAGCCGGCGAATCAGACCTGAATTGGCAGCGAGAGCTGTCAAGTCGCCAGTTTACGAGCTGGACAGGGCTGGGGGGCGTGGTCAAGGCGCTTGTATGGTTTAGTTTGTGGCGGCACGTGACGCTCCATCACGCGTTGTTGCGTACGCTAACGGACACTTTCGGCATGTTTGGAACGGCTATGTTCACGCAGAGCAGCTGGAGTGATACGGATGGGCTTGATTCAACAGTCAATCTGCTCCAAATACTCAGGCGTTCGCCTGCGGAACTAAGCGGGTATACCGATCGACTCCCAAAGCTGATTGATTTTTCGGTTGTCGAGGCGTGGATCCGGAGCCTTGAGTCGTTGCCTTCAGCCCCGCCCGTCGCTGACGAACTTGCTTGGACGTCATTGGCGGAGTTCATATTTTGGGTTGGCACGCTTCGGCTCGAACAAATTGAACTTCGCTTGGACGGCAACGCAATCCGTGAGTTGCCGTTGGAAACGGCACTCATGTGCTATTCGTCGTTTGACGCCGTCGGTGCATTCAAGAATTCTACACAGCGAGAAGCGCTTCGGTCCGATCTCGGAACACGTGCCAAAGCCGAGCTACTACTACTTGAATTGTCGTACGACGAAGGTGAAGCGTTTGCGGTGTACGTAGTTACGGAGCCTAATGTTGGCGCGCTCGGACCAATTAACAAACGGTCCCTGCGGCTCGTACGATTGCTCTACCTACTTTTTCCTGAAGCAACTGCAGTTCAAGTTCGCGCAGTTGGGCTCATACGACTGGGTGATGTGCGGTGGGATGACAGCGCTAAAAACATTCAACGCGGAACCTGGGAAACCCCTTGGCTATCAAAATGGAGAAGCACGCTAGCGTTCCTCGCTACTTGCGAAGACCGCCCAGCGGATTGGAATGAAGCAAAAGATAAAATGCGCGAGGATTCGCAGATGCTGGCGGCGGCGACGAAAGCCTTGCAAAAACTTGTTGTTCAGGTTTTGCAAAACAGCGATTGTGAGGAGCACTTGGAGCTAATGCTAAGGTTGATTAATTCGATCGACACTAGTGCCACGGAACCACGCGCGCAGTTGGAGGCCAGTGGAAGAACAGGTAAGCTTGACTACAGCTCCAGTTTCGAAAAGCCTGAGTCACCGTATCAAATCGCTCTACAGCTTCGTTCCAAATTTATCTCAAATCATGTTGGATTTCTGCGCGCAGGGACACGCGCTCTACAAGCTGCGTTGCAAACAACCAAAGGCCGCTTTGCCCAAAGGATTCCGTTGCAAGAACAGCGGGACTGGGGACTGCAGGCCATGATGGCGTTGTCCGAATTGTGGCGACAACACGAGGCTTATCTGTCCAATCGTCCAGCTTGGATAGTCGATGTCGGGGAGGGGCTTGAAGGTATTTCAAAAGAAGATTTGACGGCGATTTGGTGGGTTATAGCCGTGCAACCCAATTTTCGTGTAAAGCTTGCTGAACAAGTACTTGCCTACCCGCACAAACAACTAAACGATTGGCGCCGCCGTTACATCAAAAAACTTGAGTCGCAGTTGCGATTGAAACTGGCGCCCGCAAAGATCTTCGTTGAAGAGGTTGCGAACATTGGCGGTAAATTATTAGTTGAGATCGACTGCGAGGAGCTCGCATGCTTAGACGAGAATGTAACGCTTGCAATAGATTTCTTCAGAGAAGAGATTAAGGGTTCCAACAGATCAACGAAAATTGCATATGGCAACGTCTGGAACGCGGTCGTACTAGTTCAGAGCCTATCTGGGCATATAGTTCACGCACAAGAACTTGAGTATTCAGCTTTGTGTTTTGGAGCAGACTCTGCTTTTCCCCAAGGCTTCCCATTTGATCTAAGCAAGCTGGTCGATCGACAGGAACGAGTAGTCCAGGCGCTTCCAGTTGTAGTGAATTTTCTCGCTGCTTTTTTTGAGGCAAATTTGCTACTACAGCAAATGTTTGACGTCTTTCAAAATGTGACACAAGATGTTGATGTGGCTGTGCTGGACTCATACCAAAGCGTTATTCACGAGCAACTAGACAAAGCCGTGATGCCGATTCACTCGACCCTAGATTCACTCGCCCATGATGAGCTTGTCAACTACGCCGCTGTTGATGCCTGGCTCAAGGCTATCGCAAATCGCGACTACGAAAATTGGCAAGTGCTCACCGTTGATGCCGTTGAAGCAGCGACCCAACTGGGACGCTTGCATTTGTACAAACTAGCCAAACATTCCGCGCAAACCGCCGCGTCCCCAGTTTAGCCAGGCCAAAACTAGCCACGTCTCAGTCTGGCGTCAGCGGCTCGGCGGAGGCGCGAAACAATAAACGCGCACGCACGCGTTCGTGTTGGCGCACTTTGTAACCTTCGTGGCTGCAATCGACCAATTCGTGTTGGATCGCGATGTTTTTGTCAGCGATTTAGAACTCGGTGAGCACAAATGAACTCATTATATGGCTGCGCGGTTCAGGCGCGTTTGTCGGTGCGGCCGGTTTGGTTTGCAATATTGTGTCAAAGTCGATTAACTTATTGACGGACTCACCCGGCACCAAATATTTGAACGGAATAAAGTCATGTACCGTAAAAATGGCGCGACCACCGGCAATGCCGACTGGGTGGTTTCACGTAACGTTAATTAGCGTGCGGTTGGTAAGCGCGGCGTTGGCGTCAGCGTTTGGGGATACGGCCCGACCAAGTGCCCTGACGATTCATCGATTCAATGATAGGGTCAGCGGCACATGGCCGACTATCCATTTTTCTTTACCTGGGCCGCGCAAAAACATGCCAAGCCAGTCGAGATGACGGGCGGGGAAGGGGCGTGGTTCTTTACCAAAGACGATGGCCGTTGGCTCGACTTGGGTGCGCTGAGCTACCAAGTGAATGCGGGCCACGGTAACAAACGCATTGTCGAAGCGATCAAACGCCAAGCTGATGAGTTGTGTTTGTCGTCGCCGTCGTCGATCTTTCCAGCCAAAGTAGAATTAGCCGAGCGCTTGTTGGCGATGGCGCCTCCGGGCTTTAGTAAAGTATTTTTTACCCTGAGCGGTGCAGAAGCCAACGAAAACGCAATCAAGATTGCGCGCTTGGTCACCGGCCGGCACAAGTTGGTGAGTCGCTATCGCAGTTATCATGGTGCTTCGATGGGCGCGTTGACGCTGACCGGCGATTGGCGGCGGGTGCCGTTAGAGCCGGGGATTCCAGGGGTGGTGCATGTGCAGGACTGTTACTGCGATCGCTGTCCGTTTGGTCATACGCTGGCAACGTGCAAGCGCGAATGCGCTACCAACATTGATTCGACGATGCAACTCGAAGGGCCGCACACGGTCGCTGCGGTGATTCTTGAGCCAGTACCGGGCGCGAACGGTGTGTTGGTGCCGCCGTCGGAATATTGGCCCATCGTGCGCAAAGCATGCGATGCCGAAGGTGCGTTGTTGATCGCCGACGAAGTGTTGACTGGCTTTGGTCGCACCGGCAAAGGGTTTGCCGTCGAACATTGGGGCGTGGTGCCCGACATGATCACCGTCGCCAAAGGTTTGGGCGCAGGCTACGCCACCATTGGGGCAGTGCTGGTGCATGAGCGGGTTGCCAAACATTTTGATGAACGGATCTTAGCGTGTGGCTTGACGTATTACGCACACCCGTTGGCATGTGCAGCGGCGCTTGAAACTCTCAATGTGTATCGCGACGAACGGATGTTTGAACATGCGGCAGAACTAGGGCCGGTGCTGCGGCGTGAACTCGAAGCCATTGCAGCGCGAGTCGGGGTGCGGGCGATGGTGCGTAGTCTCGGCTTGCTTGGTGCACTTGAGTTTGAAGCACCTGCAGCGATGTGGGCGACGTTGAGCCGAGAAGTTGCAGCGCGTAAGTTGTCACTGCACATCGACGGCAAACGCGGCACTGCGATTTTTGCACCGCCGTTGTGCATCACTGAACAAGAACTGGTCACCGGTATGCGCGGCTTTGGCGATGCAGCAGTGCTGGCATTTGGAGCAAAATCATGAACCCCAATGAAACAACAGGCACGGCAAACGCAACCGTGGCAGGCGGCACTACGGCGCCCGCCTTCGTCGGTCGGCATCACCATAAAGTCGTCGAATCCGTCGATGTCGCGCTAGCTCCGCTGCAAGACGGCATGACCGTGTTGGTCGGTGGCTTTGGTTTGTCGGGCAACGCCGAAGCGTTGATCGCCGGCGTGGTGCGCACCGGTAAGCGCAATTTGACGCTGGTCTCGAACAACGCGGGCAATTTAGGCAAAGGTCTGGCCTTGTGGTTGCGCGCTGGCATTGTCGGCAAGGTGATTTGCAGCTACATCGGCAGCAATGAAGACTTGCATACTCGGATGGCGTCGGGCGAAGTGAAAGTTGAAATCACACCGCAGGGCACCTTGGTCGAGCGCATGCGAGCGGCCGGCGCGGGGATTCCTGCATTCTTCACACCGACCGGGGTCGGTACCGTAGTCGCCGAAGGTAAAGAAGAACGCGAGATCGATGGCCGGCGATATCTGTTGGAGCGTGCGTTGCCCGGCGACCTAGCGCTGGTGCGAGCTCGGACCTGCGATCATTTTGGCAACGTGCGGTTTTGGCGCACCGGGCGCAATTTTAATCCGGTGATGGCAACTGCTGCAAAGACCACCATTGTCGAAACCGATGTGCTGGTGGCCAACGGTGGCATCGACCCCGACGATGTTCATCTGCCTGGGATTTATGTTCATCGAATCGTTGAAGTCCGCGACCACGAAAACGCTTTTGAATACCGTACGGTGAGGAAACGTAATGCCGTTTAGCAAAGAAGATATGGCGCGCCGCGCTGCGTTGGAAATTCCCGCTGGCGCCATGGTGAACCTTGGCATCGGCCTGCCCACGTTGGTCGCCGATTATTTGCCCGAAGGCCACGCTTGGTTGCACTCGGAAAACGGTTTGCTTGGTATGGGCCCGTTTCCGTTTGAAGGCGACGAAGATCCGCAATTGATCAATGCTGGCAAACAAACGGTCACGGTGTTGCCGGGCGGTTCAACGTTTGACTC
>JAYWHS010001134.1:0-6943 GCA_043777635.1 Kofleriaceae bacterium
GGGTGATACCGCACCGCTGGTGATACCGTACCGCTGGTGATACCGTACCGCTACGCGGGTGATACCGCTCCATGCGGATCCGTCGACCCGGCTCCTACATCCTCGCACCCGCGCTAGTGTACGCTTGCGCCATGAAAGTATGGATGACTGCGACGTTTGCACTTCTAGCTGCTACCTCGTGTAAACCGTCGAGCAAAAAACCGACGGGCACACCCAACGGCAGTAGTGCCGCAAACGCTGCGGGCAGCGGTAAGGCCAACCGCAGCGATGCCGGCAGTGGCAATGCGCCAACAACGCCAAGCGCAGATGCCGCCGATCCAAGCACTGGCCTCACCTCAGCGCAAAAAGATTTTCAAGCGCGCATTCGCGCCGTGGCCAAAGCCGCAGGTGCCGAGGTCGCAGCGTGGGGAACCATGCAAATTTACGTCGCAGCGCCAGGCACCGCCGACGATTGTAAAGCCAAAGCCGACCAGGCAACTGCAGCGCGCCGACATACCAGCGGCAACACCGCAACCCTGCTTTCCGTCGATCGGCAAAATGTTAGCTACGTTTTTGAAACGTCAGATCACAAGTTACTAGCCGCGACCTTTGCAGTTGATGGCCGCACCCGATTGGCCGTGCCCGTTGAATTCGACGACAAACCGATCCCATCACCACCATGGAGCACCTTCGCGTTTGAAGCGCTTCATCATTCGCAATCCCACCGCGGCGGCTATGAGTTCGTCGAACTCATGATCAGTGCAGACAAATTGGTAATCGCCAAACACGAATCGTTAGAAGACGGCCGAGAAAATGACAAACCCGCGATCAAAGACTTTGCGTTAGACGGAGGGTGTTACTGCGCAGCGTGTCCCGACCTCGCATCTGCACCGCCAATCAAAGAGTCCCTTGAAGTTTCTCTCGCAGGTCCAAGCGCTGAACCCGGGTTTTTGAGCGCCGTAGCGCCGTAGCGCCCCGTGCTGTCTGATCACTGACTACATCATGGTTGCCACCGTTGAGCATCGCGGCGATCTACGACGTATCGGCGAATCGGCGCGCAAGTTTATTGCGTGGCGCAAAGCGCACCAGCTGCCTCCACGCGTTAGCACAACGTTCAATATTTTGTGGGACAATCCTGACCACGTCGCCGCCGACGAATATCGTTTTGATCTCGGCGCAGCAGTGACGTCGCCAGTCGCATCGAACAGCGATGGCATCATCACCAAAATCATCCCCGGTGGACGATGTGCCACCGTGCGCCATGTCGGCTCTGACGACACACTTTTTCAAGCCGTCAATTTCATGTATCAAACCTGGCTGCCACAAAGCGGTGCTGAGCTGCGTGATTTTCCACCGTACTTGCAGCGGGTGACGTTTGCACCTGAGGTCGCGCCCGATGCCGCCGTGACCGATATTTTTCTACCGATAAGCTAGGCAATCTCCCGGTGCTACTTCCGGTTTGTGATCGTACGCATGTACACTTACGCCCGATGAAATCACTCGTGCTTTTCTTTTCGATTGTAATCTCCGCCATGAGCTGCAGCAAAAAAGCAGCAGCGCCAAGTAGCGGCAGCGCCGCTGCACCTGCCACCGGAAGTGCCGCTGCAACAGGCAGTGCCACCGCGCCAACTACTGGCAGTGCCGCTGCAACCGGCAGTGCTACCGCGCCAACTACTGGCAGTGGCGCAGCGACAGGCAGCGCCGCATCAGGCACCGGCAGCGCCGCGCTAGCCTTGCCTAAAGAAGCCGACATCAAACAAGGTGAAGAATCATGGGCGGTATATTTTGCCGTCGGCGCTGTCGACGCCAAAGAATTTACCGCTGCCAAAACTCGGACCGAAGCCATGGGCCTCACACTGCATCACAAAGATCGCAGCTGCGACGTCACCGCTGACGCCACGGGCAAAGACAACGACATGTTGTTGGCGGCCTACTACAGCTCCGAAGCCGACGCCAAACTAGTAGCCACAGCCTTTGGCCAGCCGGCCCCGTGGGTCGGCAAAGTCAAAACCATGTGCTTGGATTAACCTGGCTTAGTCCGATCTCGAAGCAAAAACCTGCAACGTGGTTCCGCCGCGCTGACTAAATCCAAGTCTCTCATGCCCGCTTACGAATCATGCTCAAGCAATTAAAATTATTGCAATATTTTGCAACTCTTGAGAGTACGTGGGATCCGAAACGTTCCTCACGTAGATTTTTGTAGACATACTGAGTAAATTTACTCAGTATGTCTAGATGAAGTTCCAACGAGCGGCAGTAGCGCAACTAACTGCCCTGCTTCGTGAGCCGGTGCGGCGAATTATCATCGTCACCGGTCCCCGCCAAATTGGAAAAACCACGGCAGTTCGAACTGCGCTTGCGCATTTTTCACGCAACCTGGTTGCAACCGATCAACCATCAACGAGCGACGTACAGCAACTATTCGGCAGCAGTGGGTTCGCCTCCAGACCTCCGGGTGCGGCGGCTGATCGCCAATGGATTCAAGAGATGTGGCAGGCAGCGCGAACGCCAACGGCCGGCCCGGCCATTCTGGCGATCGATGAGATTCAAAAAGTAAAAGGCTGGGCCAGTACAGTCAAAGGCCTGTGGGACGACGATCGCGCGCGCGGTATCGAAATGCATGTTGTCTTGCTTGGCTCATCGCCTTCGTTGATGCGCAAAGGCATGAACGAAGCGTTGACGGGGCGCTTTGAACAACTCGATATGACGCATTGGTCGATGTCAGAAATGCAGGAAGCATTTGATATCACGCTCGATCAGTTCATCTATTTCGGCGGATATCCAGGTGGACACTATTGGTTCGACGATGACGTTCGTTGGCGTAAAAACACCCAAGACGCGATGATCGCACCAAGTATTGAAAAGGACATCCTTGAACTCACACGGGTCGATAAGCCAGCTTTGCTCAAGCGGTTGTTTGCCGTAGGCAGTGAACGCTCTGGCCAAATCGTCGCCTATGACAAAATTCGATCTGATTTGGATGCGGCCAACACCGTAACCTTGACTCACTACGTAGACTTATTGCACCAAGCAGGGTTGCTTGCAGGATTACCCAATTTCACTGGCGACGTGCTACGCCGCCGAGCCTCCGTGCCAAAGTTCAATGTGCTCAACACTGCATTGATGACGGCCCAAAGTAGCTATTCGTTCAAAGAAGCCAAAGCAGACCGAACTTTTTGGGGCCGTCTAGTCGAAAGTGCAATTGGCGCGCATCTACTTAATACCTGCGTCGCACCGATGCAGTTGATGTATTGGCGGCGCGGCGATGCTGAAGTCGACTTCGTCATTAGGGATGGCTCGCGATTGTGGGCCGTTGAAGTTAAAAGTGGTATGCCCGACGGTGCCCGGCGCTGGCTCGACGCATTTCAAAAAGAGTATCCCCAGGCACAACGAATCATCGTTTGTGATCAAATTGGTCGCAATCAAGTTGATGGCGTAACTGCCATCAGCATCGAGCTAGCGTTGCGTTTGCCTCTGCGGGAGTGGGTCCTATGAAGGATCGTCCGGCAAATCCAGTTCAACGCTTCGTGGTTGAACACAACAACGACAAATCTGGCGAAGTGCCCAATCGACTTTCGATTGCATCGTTGCGCGACCTACCGGCCTATGTCCTGCTAGGCGAACCCGGCCTCGGCAAATCATTGTGTTTTGAAAACGAAGCGAAGACGTGCAACGGACTCTACTATTCTGTCGCTGATTTCCTCCATCTTCCCGAGGCAGAAAAAAATATCACCGCCGACAAAACCATCTTCATTGATGGCCTCGATGAGTCGGGTGAACCACATGCAATCGAAAAACTGCGGCAACAACTCAGCAATACCGGCTGGCCGTCGTTTCGCATTTCTTGCCGTGCCGCAGACTGGTTTGGTGACAATGCAGCTAAAAAACTTACCCCTCCATCGATCACAACTCAGCGTAAATCGATCCAGGTTTTCGATCTTTGCGCACTTGAGATCGACGACATCAAAACGATTCTACAAACTGAATACAAAGAACACAATCCCGGTGCATTTTTACAACGAGCGAACTCGTTTGGCGTACTCGATCTAGCACGCAACCCGCAAACCCTCCGCTACCTTGTCACAGCGATGAAGCAAGGCCTGCCGAGTGATACGTCGCTAACAAAGAAAATCGTTTTTGAGCGCGCCTGTAGTGCCCTCGCAATCGAACGCAACAACGAGCACGTCCTGAACAAGCGCACCGTTGGCCGCGAGATAGACACCAAACGTATCATCACAACCAGTCAACAGACGTTTGCGTTCATGTTGGTAACAGGCCGTAGCGGAATTAGTGAAACCGACAACGCTGCCGACGAAAGTTGGCCTGGCCCGATGGACTATAACCAACGAGTTGCCGACGTTGCCGAGGCGTCACATTCCTCACTGTTTCGCACAACCAACACGCCCAGCCACTTTGCACCGGCCCATCGCACGATTGCGGAGTTTCTCGGGGCGCAATGGCTGGCAGCTCGTATCGACGATGCACAATCAAAACCACTATCGAAACGCCGCTTGCATCGACTACTCACCCACGACAATCGCGTCGTTGCAAGTTTACGCGGATTGGTCGGATGGCTTACAGCCTTGTCGCCTGACATGTTTGAAACGTTGGCGGACGCAGACCCACTAGCGATAGTTGAATACGGCGACGTGGCCCTGCTATCAATCACGCAGCGACGGCATCTCTTCACCAAACTTATATTCCATGCGGGGCAACCGCACGAATGGTTGAGTCGGCGCCTCAAGCACTCGGAAGGAATGCGTACCCTACTCCGGGATTTTGAGGCCCACGATGTTTTACCGTGGCTACAACCAAGCGAATGGACCGAAGCTCAGCGCGATAGCGCTATCTTACTTCTGCAAACGCGAATGCATAATGAAGCAGCGTTGCCCACCTGGTTAGCCGAATGTGCTGCGGCGCGTATGCGCGATATCGTAACTCCGATCGAAATTCGTATCGCAGCGTTGGAACTTTGGCTCAACCGCGCACCTGCGGCTATTGCCGAAGCCATATCTTTTCTAGATAGCCTTGCAGCCGACCAAACATTAGATCGAACCAACCAACTTCGCGCGGCGCTACTGCAATTCCTTTGTCCGCACAAACTATCCGCCGTCGACGCTGTCAAATATTTGGTGCAACCCTCGCAGCGCATCGGTGAGTATGAAAGTTGGCTCATCGCGCTGCCTTCACTTGTACCAACAGAACATCTTGACGCCTTCGCTGATGCATGGTTAAAAGCAAATTTGGTTGCCACGTACGATGATTTCGTTGTTGGCAATGTCGAAGACCAACTCGTGAAGCGCCTACTGTTAGAACTCGGAACGAAAGCAACCGCACCTCAATTACTGTCTTGGCTTCATATCGGGATCCAAAATCATCGCGACCGAAACCTTCAGATTGCGGATGAAATACGTAGTTGGCTGCGAGTTCATATTGATGTCTGTAAAAGCATCTGGGCTCATGTCCATGATGAATGCGCCATTGCAGGAACTCAGTGGAATCAAAAGATCTACGATGCCGAACGAGCAATGAGTCTGGTCCTCCACCGAAACAATGTCGACGCTTTGCTTGATGACACGCAGCCGTTTATTCACACAATGGGTGAGTGGCTTGTCACGGAAGCTACCCGTCTAAAGACCGATGGAGCACTGCAAGACTTGGTTCTTTCAATTTTGTGGAATGCAAATGCTTGTTTACCAAAGCCGCAGACACCGGGAACACGGGCGACGGCTGTTGAACACTGGTTGCAGCAGAACCCTACGGTATTATTGCACGTCAACGAAGCCGCCGCTGCGTTTGAATCAAGGCAGCATAAATACCGTGTCCGGCATCAAACAAGTCAGGACCGTTGGGAAGCCCAGCGTGATAAAGAATTCGCCACATACCTAACTGTTGAAGCGGCGACCATCGCCGGCAACGCTGATTGGAAGGCGCTTGAATTCCTTGCTGACGTTTGGAGCAGTACTAGTGATTTCCAAGAAACCAAATGGGTCAATGCACTACAGCGTTTCGAGGCGCATTTCGGAACGATGGACAATCGTGCTGCACGAGTTTTCGAGGTTACCCAAACAGCATTGCTTGGTGTGCTGTATCGACCTGATCTTCCTAGCGCTGAGCAACTTCGAACCGTACACGGTAACAATCGTCGTCACCCTGCTGTCAGGCCGATTTTACTCGCTGCGCATTTGCTGCGGCTACGAGATCCCCAGGCCATCGTCGAACTTCCCCCGGCGGCATTACGAACGCTCGTCTTCAGCTACCTCATTGATGACAGCAGCGAACCAATCTGGCTCGAATCACTCATGCACGAATCGCCGCATGTTGTCGCCAACTGTTGGCTAGAGTTCACCAAGTCAGCATTTGCGGACAAGCAATACCGCGCTTCGCTCATCTTTCATTTGGCTTCAAGCACGCAAACAACCGATCGAGAATCGCTCGCAAAGCTAGTTGCAGTGCCGACCCTTGAGTTGTTGCCAATCCCACTGCATTCAGAACACACCGTTACGTTACAAGTATTGCTGCACCTAGCGTGGCAGTACGATCGAGATAGCCTCAGTCACCTCGCTACTCAAAAACTTCAATACACCAGCCTTGATGAAGTTCAAGCAACGTATTGGCGCTTGGTACAATTTCTATCTTCACCGAAGATGAATACCGAGGAAATGTTCACATTTTTGAAGGAACCGGAACGTACTCAAATCCGGGCTTCGCTAGTTCTAGCACTACTGCATGGCACGCACTGGAGTTCTTTTGATCTTCGCGAATACCAGCTCCCACCCCTAGTAGTGGGCCGACTCGTAGAATTGTGCGCAATGTCGGTAACGCTTGCAGATAACATTGCAGACGGCGTCGTCACGCCCCTAGGAGACGACTGGAAGAATCGCCAAGTAATTGACATGCTACTTCGCATGATCGCCAGCGTACCCTCGGTTGCTGCACTCGCTGAAACGATGCGACTTGGTGC
>JAYWHS010001135.1:0-25695 GCA_043777635.1 Kofleriaceae bacterium
CCGACGAAGATCTGGGTTTGCGGCAAATCCATAAACAGAATTGTGAAGCCATCATGGCTGGTCACCAGGGCTTCGATTTCAGCGGGACCCACCACGCTACGGCCGGCTTCACGTAGGAGTGTGAGTTCTCCAAAAACAAACGCCGAAATCAAGTTAGACGCAAGCAGGTAGGTAGTACGTCAAGAGCTTACAAAGTGCGAGGTCAGCGGCGGCCTCGTCGGCTAGTCGAAGGATGGCTTGGGCCTCGTACGCTTCTGTATCGTATCCAAGGAGGTAACATTCGGCAATAGATTCATGCCACGTCCACCAACCTGCGGCAGTAATGACGGCTTCGCAACAATCTGGGAAGTCAGCGTAACATTTGTCGAGGTTAAACTTGCGTAAGGCGAATTCAACGACGTTGTAAATTTCACTAACGGCTTAGCGAGTTGCCCAATCGCCAGTATACGCGTGGCCCCATGCGCAAAATCTGTCGCTGGCACCAGGATCGAATGGTGATCCGGCCAGCGCAGACTGTAGGGCTGCGGCGACATCTTGGTATTCCTCAGTCGCCGCAAGTTCTGCCGGCATAGTGCCGATGCCAAAAAGTGCAATCGCGAGTTGAGCCGTGCGACGTTGCGTCGGGGTGCCACAGGTTTGTGCGCGTGCTGCCAACGCGAGTGACGTAAGTTGCGGCTCGTCGGTGAACATTGATGAATACTAGCAAGACGCGTTACGCGCGAGCCAGTTCGCCGCGCTGGCAGGCAGAAATTATGCGTCAGGCGTGTTCAAAAACGTCGCAGCGCAAGCAAGCACACGCGCCGCACCACGGCTTCATGCGACAATTACATCACTGAATTTGGCGCAATCTGTCCGCAGATGCTTTTGATCGACCGCGACATCACCGTCGCGCTTCTTTGCACCCAAGCATTGTAGCGGGTCACGTTGGTGCTCAAATTTTCATAATTACGACAGTTTGGCGCAGCGCAGATTTGGCATTGCAGTTGCTTGACCTTAATTGCAATGAGTCAATCGGACCCAACCACCGCGCGCATGTTGTTCGCCGCGTTGATAACCATCGCCACGTTGGTGGCACCATCAACCGCGCGGGCGGACGGTGCCTACGTGTTGCAAAGCGGCGGGTCTTCGATTGCCGTCGAAAATGACAATACAGGCCTAAATGGCCGCATCGGCCTTGGGATCCGATTGCACGACCTCGCATATGAAGCTTGGGGTGGCGTCGCATTTCTCCATCCTGAAGCCGCTGACCGGTGCGTGGGCGTCGACTGTATTTTTGAAGATCGAAATGAGCAGAACTATACGCAAATCGGATTTGACACAAAATACATTAGGACGCCGTCATCGCATGTTGAAACGTACGCTCGAGTCGGAGCGTTTTATCAATTTGGCAGTCATGGATATCTTAACGAGCGAGGCGTCGGAGTTAGCGGTGGTGTTGGTTTTCAAATTAAAGGCCGAGTCACAGCCCTGGGATTTTTGATCCCACTTGCGTTTTTATCGGACATTGGACCCAAAGTAACTCTCGGTGTATATGCCGAGACCACCGTCGACATGTATCAGCAGCGTGGAATTGACGTTTTGTCCCTCGGGGCCATATGGTCGACGAGGTTAGGGTTTGTGTGGGGCAGCGATTTCTAACCGCTGCGTTGCCGATAAGGACTAAAACGTTGCGTGCCCTGATCTAGCGCAACAAGCTGGCAGGATCGCGCCACGGTTTGGCACCAGATTGGTTGTGAAGTTGGTTATTCGCTACGTCGAGCGGTGTGGTGTCTGCTTGCGCAAAATTGTGCCAAGCGGCGGTGCGTTGCAAGCGCGACAACTTTCGCGTCGCAAAGATGATCGAGCTTTGCCAGCTTGTGTGCTGGTTAACGCGAGCCCGCTTGCGCAACGAACCGAAACGGGTGTGCGCTTTCGGCGGCATTTTTTTGGCGAAACTGGCGCGGTGCGATACCGACGGTGCGCTTGAAGACTTTGGAAAAGGCGAAGGCGTCGGCATAGCCGATGGGGTCGGCAACTTGTACCAAGCGACCCTGCCGCCTAACACGCATTGGCGCAATTGGCCCGACGGCGGCAGTTTGTAGTTGGACTCGGCCGCTACTTCACTGCTCGACAGCTTACTGCTGTTGTAGTTCGCAAGAAGGGTTCGCAGTTTGGCGCGAGCTTGCCTTACTTTTTGGTCAGCGAGTTGCAGATCGCTTTGATGGTCGCAACTTGCGCTTCGCTGTCGACGTTGGCACCGCACATTACTTTTTTGCCGCCAGGCGACAACACCAATTGAAAGCCATATCCTTTGATGATGTTGCCACCCATGTCTTGCTCGGTGGTGTAAGCAAGTTCATCGGCTTTGTCGACGGTGAACGTGACTTTGCCTTTGGATTGTTCCATGCCGGCTTTCATCCCGTCTTTGAGCATTTTTACATCGTTTTGAGTGCTGATCTGAAAAGCAAGCGATTCCAAGTTTACGATGACACCGTCGGTGCCGTCAGACGTTGCAGTGGCACCGGCTGGCGCCTTGATGGTAAAGCCTTTCCAGCCTTCGCCGGCAGCCGACAGGTCGAGCTCAGCACCTGCTGCTGCGAGCGCAGCGGATGGAGCTACTGGTGCTGCCGCTGGTGCTGCACCAGCAGGTGCCGCCGGTGCGGTTTCGGTTGCCTTCGCCGCAGGCGCGCCTTTGTTTTCCGACTTTTTACAGGCAGCGAAGGTGGCAACAGTGGTTAACAAAGCAATCGAGATCGTTTTCATAGTAAATCCTTGAGTGGGTTCGTTAGTGTTTTGTGTGTAGCTGAGCCATCGCTATTACACGTTATGGGCCAACTCGCAGGCATCGCATTTGTCGCTCCAGATGCCCAAAAGTGGCGCAATCTGTCAAATGTTGACAAATCGCGCCAAGTGCACAATTTTCGTGTTTACCGACGAAGATGTTGCAAAAAGTGGCGTTTGCGGGGCGTTCTGAGGGGCCTCCGTCGTGCGCAATTCGTCCGTCCAGATGGACACAACACTTGTACTCTACTGGGGCAACCTGGCCCCACCCACGCTTGTCGCCGCAGGCTAGTATTGCGCGGTGTGTGCTGCCTGCTCAGCCTGGGCGCGCGATGCCTTGATAGATGTACGCTGCGATGGAGGGACCTTCCGTGGTGCCGGTCGTTAGTTCGCTAAGCGCAAAATTGTTTGCTGTGAGCAGCGCTGCAATGTTGCGATCGAGCCGGCAGTCGCCGCTGATGGTGCGCCACGCTGGCGTCAGTCGCTTTTGCCAGCGCGCCGTTGAGGGCTGTGCAGCTAAGCCGTGCTCAACGAAGATCAGGCGCCCACTAGGTTTCAGGACGCGCCGCACCTCGCTGAGTGCACGCTCGATGTTGTCAATGCTGCACATGGTGTAGGTCGACACGACAGTATCAAAGCGTTGCTGATCGAAGGGCAGCGTTTGCGCATCGACCTGCAACAGCTCGATCGGCACGGCTGCGGTGCGGACGTGTGGCACGGCTTTCGCCAATACGTTGGGCGAAATATCGACCGCGGTTACGTGGACTGCATGTGCTGCATCGTAAAACCGAAAATTGTGGCCGGTGCCAGCGCCAAGTTCGAGGATGTCGCCACTGGCTTGCGGCACCCAACGCATGCGCTCTTCGAGGATCAAGTGACTTTTACAAGCCTTATCAATGAGCGTTGGCAGCACACGTCGGTCCCACCACCGACGAAGCGGCCCGCGCGATGAAGCTTGCATGCCGTCAGGCTACCACGCATTGGTGCGCACGGCCGGCATCGTTCACGCTTGGTGCTGCGGTACTTGCCTTGTTAGCGGTTACCATTGCGACTGTGTTGATCCTGCACCGTCGCAAATTCCCCCGCTCCTCGCCGTCGCCGTCACTCGCCTCGCTCGTGTCTGCACGAGGTCGCGCGCAGTCGCGGGCACCCGATCGCAGCAGGAAAAATGTAGGAGCAAGGCCGCTGATCCAGTGCTGCGTCACGTCAAGAGTGGCACGGTGATCGGTGCGAGCAAGTCGGCGAGGGCGCGGCGGCGTACTTCGGTTTCGGGAGCCAAGGCGTCGTCGACGGTGGCAGATAGTTGAAGGTAGAGGAGGTCGCCGAGGTCGTGGACGACGGGCGGTTGCACCGTGGCAAGCAGCCGGTCGCGGCCACCGACTGCGTCGACGTGGGCACGGCGGAGAAAGGTGGCCCAGGCTGGTGGTCGCACGTAACGCTCGCCCATTTCTTGTCGGACAATTCGGATCCGCGATGATTCGTTGGCTGGGAAGTCTTGTGGCATTCGGGGCTGTGGCAGGCCACCAGAAAGAAAGATTCGGACACGCGTCCAACGCTCATCGGACTCAGCGCAGATGATGCCGTTGCCAATTTGCATTGACTCCGCGAGCTCGCGCATGACAGCGAGCCAACCTTCGATACTTTTGCCTTGCGGCATGGCGGTCTCGCACATGCCGATAGCCTCGAACGGATAGGCTATACCTTCGTGGTGCATATCTGGCCGTCCGGTGTCGACGTGGTACCAGGCGTGGTTGGTCGTATCGGTACGGCTGGTCATGAGGTTAATGCCTCGGGTTAACTCCGAGCGCAACACTTCGCCTACGACGCCCGGGAGCGCTGCGCGGGCCGTCTTGCCGCCGGTACCTTTCCATGGATACAGTTCTCGACCAGGAAATTGTGTGGGGCGGACAATATTGGGCAGCCACGGCCAACGCGCGTCGGTGAGCAACTGCACGATCTTCGATGCGCGTGGTTCTTGGTAAAGGGGCGTTCGGTGAATGAACCAGAACCCAAGCTTAGGTACTTGTACTGTCACTCGCTGGTCTCCGCTAGATCGAGGGTGGTTTCTTCGAGTGGTTGGCCGAACTCGTTCTTTACAGTTGCGGAGCGCAGCTCGTAGGTGATGAGCTCGGGTCTAAGATTTAGTGAAGTCTTGTCGTTGTTCTCACATTGCGCCAGTGAAGGGTACTTGCCGAACATCGCCGCTTTGTCGCGCTTGTACCACTTGTCGATACCGTCTACGTAAGAGGTGAGTTGCTTACCGCCTTCATCCTTGGCCGGCGGATTATCCGGCTTGAACTCAATCACCACGCACGTGCTCCCCGTCTTCACACAATCAACCCTGCACCCAGATCCGGGGCGCACGCGATTGTCGCAATCGGAGCTGCTGATTTCCAATTCAGCGTAGGTGCAGCTGCCTTGCAGGTCGAGGTGGCGCTTTTTACCCCACTCCATCTTGGCTCGAATCGCAGGGTTGTTACTGCCTTGCAGCTCGTAGCTTTTGAGTTTCTCAAGGTTGCTGAGGTTTTGCGCGATGCCGGTGAGCACTTCTTTAGGCCCTTTGTACTTCGCTAGTTCGCGAACATGGGCTCGGCTCTTGAGCCGATCGGCTTGGCCGAGCGTCGTGCCGTAGACGCTCGAGATTTGGCTGGCCCAACGGTCTGCGACATCTTTGACCTTCGCTTCCATTTCGTACTCACCAGATGTGCACAACACATCGCGCAACGCATTGCGATCGTCGTCGGAGAATTTGCGGAGCTTCCTGACCTCGCGCAGCCATTCATTGTAGTCTTTCTTCAATTGAGTCACGGTGCCTTTGGCGCTGCCGCGGTACTTCGAAAGATCGGCGATGGCTTTTTCTATGTCGGGGTGTTTTTCGCCAAGCTCTAACCGCTTGCACGCTGTGTCAGCTGCGCTTAGCTTGTCTTTCCAATAGCGTTGCATGCCGTTGCGAGCGTTACCAAAATTCGAGTGTTAACGTACGACCACTTGTCCGTGCTGACCGAGAATTGTGCGTAACCGGCTGCGCCCTGCATCTCGCGGTCGGTATCGCGCAACTTCTTCATCTTTTCGTTCCATGTTCGGCCGAGCGACTTGCCGAGCTCGGGCAACTTGGTCAGGGCCTCGTCGGCATCGTCAGGACTGCCGACATACGTGCGGATCGTCGACGGTAAAGCGTTCTCGTCGCTGCTGCACTTGTCGGCAACTCCATCGGCTTGCCGTTGTAGTTCTTTCATCTTCTTCAGGTGGCGGGCCGCTTCGCGGAAGTCGTCGATATAGCGCGGGTAGGCCGAAACGATACTGCCCGCACGCGAGTCAGAGCCCTTAACGCGTTCGAGCTTGGACACAAGATCCTTTATCTCGCGTGCATTTGACAAAGCGTCATCAACGTCGCGTTCGTCACTGTCAGACTCGAAGCCCGATAGTTCGCTTGACACATTGTCAACCTTGTCATCGATCGCGCGAATGGCATCTTTGCGGTCCGATTCGTCGTCGGCAAACGCAACTCCGGCTACCAAAACCACCAAGACCAGCCCCACCGCGCCCTGAATTCGCATGCTTGCAAGGTGTCACGCCTGCGTTGCGCTTGTCAACGTGAGTCAGTTTGCGCGACGAAGCGATGCGGATGTGCGCTTTCGGCGGCATTTTTTGCCGAAACTGGCGCCACTCACTAGAAGACTTTGACCGCGAGCTTTTGCTTTGATGTTACTTTTTCAGCGCAGCATCCATCGAAGGCAGAAACTGTAGAACTACGTCTAGTTCATTTGGTGTCGTGACATTTCGTGGATACCGAGGCAGTGCTGAAACGACGTTGCGTAGGCACTGCATACTTTGTAAGGTTGCCAATTCAAGCAGTTCTTCGCGCTCATTTTGACCCGTAGTTCGCCAACACTTGGTCACCACAAGCGTATCAAGCGTTATTGTTTCGTCGTCGGTACGAAGCGCTATATGTGCCCAGCATGTCACGTCGCTCTGTCTCGCCGGCGAACAGTTGGGCACCGATATGTCTGCTTCAATCTGGGCGCGGAAAATTTCTAGTTGCGGTACGACGACGTTTGCTTCTACTTGTTTGCGAGGTAGTGGCCAGGATTGTGTGGCAACGGGCCGTCCATTCTCGTTAATTGAAATAGAGGGCACCAACGAAGGACTAGGTTGGCCAGCAACCTGCGCATCTGGCCGCGCTCGCTGGTTAGTCCCTGAAACAGAAAAAAAGATCTGCCCCACAACAAAGCCGACAATCCCTACCATCGAATAGAAGACTAGTCTCTTCATTCGTACGAAAACGGCTTTTTTAACGAACCCAAAAAAGACTCACGGCCGGGCGTACACCAGTCTGCAATATGTAGCGCGAACACTTTTTCATCGAGGGCATCGTTATGAAACATAACGTAGAGGTCTGCGTAACGCTTGCCTGATTCGTTCTGTAACTCTAGTTCTCCCATCACGAGCGCACCACCACAAGAAAACGGAAATCCGCCGAACTGAGATGTTAGGAAGGGACTATCTGAAGTGACTCGAACGCGACACATGGTCTGTCGACACTCCACTTCAAGGCTCATCTTCGGATCCGCGAGTTGAAATTCTCGTTCTGGTAGTTTGCTGAGGCTGTCTTCTCGTTGCGATGCCCAAACCGGATCTCTAGGCTCTTGGCTGAACAATTCGGCGGCGCTGCGCAAACCGCTGGAGACAACGTCAGCCGCAAGATACCCTGGAGCTTCTGTGCTCAAAAACAATTTGCTTTTCCCAGTGAGGGCAGGCGCGGCGGGCGCTGAGCTTTGCGATCGAGTTTTACGCGTTGTAATAGGACTCTGCGTCTGAGGAGCGGTTCGCTTGTCGACGTGGGCTATTGAGGCATCATCTTGCGCTCTATGCATGGTGCACCAAGAGACAACGAGGCCTGCAAGTAGACTCAACGTTGCGAAGGCAACTGTTTGCAGTCGCACCATTAACAACAATTCTTGTGCACTCTGCTCAAAAGTAGTTTTGTCATACAAGTGAAGTAGACCTGTTTCTCTTTTTATATACAAGCCTTTGGTTTGTTGCGCTTGTCAACGCGAGCCAGCTTGCGCAACGAACCGATACGGGTGTGCGCTTTCGGCGGCATTTTTTTGGCGGAACTGGCGCGGCGCGATACCGACGGTGCGCTTGAAGACTTTGGAAAAGGCGAAAGCGTCAGCGTAGCCGATGGCGGAGGCAACTTGTTCGAGGCTGTGGTCGGTTTCGCACAGCAGGCGCATCGCTGTTTGCACGCGGATCGCGCGTAGATAGTTGAGCGGTGTATCGCCCATCGTGGAGCGAAATCGCGCGGCCATCGCAGTGCGCGAGATGCCAGATTTTTGCGCAAGCTCAACCAGGGTCCAGGCATGTGCACAATCTTCATGCATGAGTTCGATCGCTCGCCGCACTTGATCATCACGTAGGGCGCGGCTCCAACTCTGTGCTTGCGTGCCGCGCTCGGCCACGATGCGCCGCATGATAAAGGCGAATATTACATCCAGCAGACTATGCATTACGGTGCTGCTGCCGAGATCGGTCCGTGTTGATTCTTGCGCTAACAGACTGATCGCAAGCGATAGCGGCGACATTTGGTTTTCGGTTTCGGCCGGCAGGACAAACCAATCAGGTAAGTCCTGAAACATGGGATGCAGCGGCGAATGCCAGAGTTGGTAGGCACCGCTCACAATCGACGCTGCTGAAATTGCGTCGGTGGCGCGCGGCCGCGAACTCCAAACATCTAGCTCGGTGCTGGTTGCCGGCCGCTGTTCTTGGGTGCTCACCAAATGATGTTGACCGCGAGCCATCAACACAACATCGCCGGCTCGCAACGGAATCACCGCAGGACTTTGGCTGGTGTGAATGAAGGCGCGGCCAACAACCACGACGTGAAATCCGATGCTCTTGTCACACGGAAAGCGCAGCGTGGTGGCCACCGGCAGGTCGCGCAGATCGAGAAATCGCCGGCGGAGGCCAGCCTGGGTCAGCACATCGGTTAACAAATCCACAGTGTTGCAAGGATAGCGAAGGCGAAGCGCTACGTCCACGGATTCGGACGAATGGACATGTGGAATGGACGATTAACCATACAGAGTACAATTCATAGTCACTATATAGGACGTACAAACGTTTCATACAGGAGATTTAATGTCGAAAATTCTAGTCATCGGTGCAAGTGGCACAGTCGGAAAACCATTGGTTGAGTTGTTGCGCGGCAAAGGGCATCAGGTTGTCCGAGCCACCAGCCAAGAGCCAGGCGCCGATCAGGTAAAGCTAGACCTAGTCACCGGCGAAGGAATCGCCACGGCGTTTGCCGGGATTGAACGCGCGTTTGTACTCGCTCCGCCTGGGCACACCAATCAAGACGTCTTGTTGCAACCGGTGTTCGCCGAAGCTAAAGCACGCGGGCTCAAGAAGCTGGTGTTGATGACCGCGATGGGTGCGAATGCAGATCCTGCGGCGCCGTTTCGCAAAGCCGAAATTGCGCTGGAGCAATCGGGCATTCCGTACAACATCATTCGGCCCAACTGGTTCATGCAGAATTTTAATTCGTACTGGCTGCATGGCATTGTCACCCAAGGCAAGATTTTGCTGCCGGTGGGCAAAGCCAAGGGCAGCTTCATCGATGCACGCGACATCGCAGCGGTCGCAGCGGAGTTAGTTGCTCGCAGCGATTTTGATAACCGCGATTTTGATCTAACCGGTGGCGAAGCGCTGGACCACGATCAGGTAGCAGAGGCTTTGTCACAAGCAACAGCGACCCGGATTGAGTTTCAGGATATCACCAACGAAGCGCTGCTCGCGGGCTTGTTGGCTGCGCAACTGCCAAAGGCCTACGCCGAATTCTTGGTGGTCATCATAGGCTACTTTAAGCTCGGCTACTCGGAGCCCATCACCGACGCAGTGGAGACAATCACCGGGCGTTCGCCGATACGATTTACCCAGTACGCGAAAGACTACCGCGCGGCGTGGCTACGCTAACGCGCACTACTCGGAGTACTTGAGTTCGCTAGCGTAGAAGTCCGACTACATCGCGCCAAGGCTTGGCACCGGCTTGATTCTTGAGTTGGTTGTTCGCGACGTCGATGGGCGTTGCACCTATTTCGACGAAGTCGTGCCATGCAGCCGTAGTTTGGCGATCTTTGGCTGCACCGTGTTTGAGCAAAAGTTTGGCTTTGGCAACGTGGCCATGCCAAGCACAAACGTGGAGTGCGGTTACGCCGAGATGATTGGTTGCGTTCACATTGAAGCCACGCGCGAGTAGACGTGCAATCACTGCTTCGCTGCCAACATTGCAAGCGAGGTGTAAGAGTGGCTGGCCGTCGACGGTTTGTTCGGCACTATTTTCACAGGCATTGAGCAGCAGATCTAGCACCGCAACTGATTGAGTCGCTTCGCTCAACGCAGCGTGGGCATGCGCAGCTGCGCCATGTGCAAGCAGCAATTGCACGGCCTTGGGTTGATCCCATTGCGCAGCATACTTCAACGCAATCGCCAACTGGTAGCTTTGCCATGGGCCAGGCAGTAGTAGGGCCAGCGCCGTCGGTGATTGCCGTGCGGCATCCCACAAGGCTTCTTCATCGAACAGCGGCGCGGCGGCGGCTATCGTTGCGGTCGTCTTTCCGAGCAACAGATCCGTGAAGGCTGACGGTAGATCCTGGTCGGCAGCTACTTCTAGCGCGCAGGCTGCGTTGGCAACGCTCCACGTGCTGATCCGTGTTTTTGCAACAACCCTGGTAAACGCGTTGCAACGTTCAAAATCGACGAGGATATTGGCTTTGAAGGATTTCGCTCTACAGGAATGGTCGTTGCCTGTGAGGTAGACTTTTTGGCCACCGACAATGCTGGTGAGTGCGATCAGTTCACCACTACTGATGCCGCTAGCAAACACAATATTGTGGGCTGCAACCAGTGAATAGTCATCCGGCGCAAGCAGGACACCGTCGATATGCAACGTACCCAAGACAATGATCAGTGCGCCTGCCCCGAGGGACAGGCTACCGTGAATGGTCACATCGCCGGCGAACAGTACGGTGCGCTCAGCTGGAATCGCCAGGGATTGTGCAAACTCAACTGGGGCCGCACTGCGCCCGTAGGTCGCGAACAACAGCGCGAGGCCGGCATATCTATATTGATCTGCACCGTCAAGCCAGTCGTAAAATCCAGCACATGTCTTCGGGATTTTCAGCATGCGCGCATCAAGCTGTTCGATCGAAACGTCAAAGTCCTCGGCGTTTTTGGTGAATAGCGGATCTTTGCGCAGGCGGTTGCGGACGCTTGGATACCTAGCAGCGATTCTATCAGCGTCAAACTTGAACGAAGTGGGGAGCTTGCTCACGGCGCGAGCCTAGCGCGAATCTGCTCCAACCAGGCTAGCCGTGGCGAGTCACACCGCAGACGTCGGTTAGACCCAGGGAGGCCAATTTGTTGCAAAGCTGAGCGCCTGCGCTCACCTGAGCGCTCGTGCCATTGATGCGCCGATGCAGCGTACATACGACAGCTTTGGGTTGGTGGCAGCTGGCACGAAGTGTGCTGGCTACTCACGGCGTGCCTGTGGCTGCAAGTGATCGATTGGAGTCAGCGAAAGCTGCCGCTGCCGGCGTGCGTCCGCGGATGCGCAACATGAATTTTTTTCGCTTGCTCGGCCAAGAGATCGTAGCTGACGGAATCGACGACGTTGCGGCGATGATGGCCTACTACGCAATGCTTGCGTTGTTCCCGATGTTGGTCTTTGTGATCACCTTGACTTTGCTGGTGTTGCCTGGCGACACGCTGATCGATGGCGTGCGGTTAGCGACTGCGCCGCTGCCACGGGCTATCGCCCTTGAGCTGCAGCAACAAGCGACACGGATGCAGGCCACGGCGGGGGCAGGCTTCGCCGTCGGTAGCGCGGTGTTTGCGCTGTGGGGTGCATCGCGCGGTGCTTCGTCGCTAACCTTGGCGCTCAACCAGGTGTTTGAGAAGCGCGAGACCCGACCATGGTGGCGGCGGCAGCTGCGCGCCATCGGTGTGACAGGTGGCATCGCGTTGCTGATCCTTGTCGTGTTGGCGGTGATTGTCACGTTACCCCTCGGTGCGCACGGTCTGCTCGACCGAGTTGGTGGCGGCGCGACGTTCGACGCGGTTTGGTCTGTGCTGCAGTGGGTGATCGCAGGCGTTGCGATGATGACAATGTGGGCGATGCTGTATCGATTCTTGCCTGACACCGATGCGCCGTTTCGGGTGTTCACACCGGGTGCCGCTATTGGCGTGTTGCTGTGGCTGGGCATCTGCTGGTTGTTTGGTCTGTACCTCGACAACTTCAATAGCTACGAAACCACCTACGGTGCCCTCGGTGGTGTGATCATTTTTGTCACATGGTTGTGGTTGTCGAACCTCGCGTTTTTGCTTGGCGCTGTAATCAATGACGTGCTTGCGGCAATGCGCGCTGGAACTAGCGATGCCGCGCGGATACTCGATGATCCGTACGAGCACGAGCGCAACGCAGATGGCAGCGTCGGTCGTTGAGGTGCGCTTGCAATGACGCTCAATGACAAATTAACTTTTAAGAAACGCCAGGAGTGCCGCGTTGAATTCATCGGGGTGCGATGCGTTGATGCCATGCGGTCCGCCTTTGATGATCACGAGCTGAGCGCCATGGATGGCCTCCGCTGTTAGTTTGCCGCTACTTTCAAAAGGCACAATCGCATCGGAGTCACCGTGAATGACTAGCGTTGGGACTTTGATCGTACGCAAGTCAGCACGAAAGTCAGCGCGTCCAAAAGCTGCAAGACAATCAAACGCAGCTTTCGTCGAGTCAAATGCAGCGATGTTGTGGTAGCGGCGCAGGCTTTCGCTCACTTTTAACTCACCCGCTGCGCTAAAGAAATTTCGAGTAAATCCTTCGAGAAAATCGAGTTGGTCAATTTTTACCGAGGCCGCCGAAGCTCCGATCGGCGAATCCTTGAGCACACCTGTCGGATTGTCGGGGAATTTGAAACGGAACGGTGGGACGGCGGCTGCAAAAACTACTTTCGAAATTCGCGTGTTGCCAAAGCGCCCGAGGTAGCGAGCGACCTCGCCGCCGCCTGTTGAAAATCCGACAAGCGTCGCTTCGCGCAGGTCCAAGTGACACATCAGCTTGTCGAGGTCATCGACAAATGTATCGTAGTCGTAGCCGTCCCAGGTTTGTGTCGAACGACCAAAGCCACGCCGATCGTACGTGATCACGCGGAATCCAGCGTCCACTAGTGGTGTCATTTGTGGTTCCCACGCACGACCGCTAAGCGGCCAGCCATGAATTAGCACCACCGGCTTACCAGCGCCGACGTCCTCAAAGTACAGCTCAACCGGTTGTTCTTGGGTTCCAACACGTAGTAGCGTCATAGATCCTCTTGAAGATTGGTTGCCGGCTCGCAGCCCCGCATGAGAGCAAAGAGTTTGCACCTTCTGTGCCATTGCCTACATGTGACAACACCGGCTCGACGAGAATTCGCGCAAAAATTGCGCATGCGGTTTGGGCTGGCAACCGAGCGGCCTTGGTCTTGCACAATTACGAGTTACCGTGCGGCGCGACGTTCGACGCGGTTTGGTCGGTGCTCCAGTGGTTTATTGCAGGCGTTACGATGATGACGATGTGGGCGATGCTGTATCGGTTCTTGCCTGACACCGATGCGCCGTTTCGTGTGTTCACACCCGGCGCCGCCATTGGCGTGCTGCTGTGGCTCGGCATCTGCTGGCTGTTTGGTCTGTACCTCGACAACTTCAATAGCTACGAAACCACCTACGGTACGCTCGGCGGTGTCATCATCTTTGTCACGTGGGTGTGGTTATCGAACCTCATGTTTTTGCTTGGCGCCGTGATCAATGACGTACTCGCAGCAATGCGCGCCGGCACTAGCGAGGCCGCGCGGATCCTCGACGACCCGCACGAGCACGACGGCTGACACCGGTCGCTGAACCAAGGGCGAACGATGCCAGCTTAGCCGTTAAGAAACGCTAGCAGTGCCGCGTTAAATTCATCAGTGTGCGATGCGTTGATGCCATGCGGTCCGCCTTTGATGATCACGAGCTGAGCGTCGGGAATTGTCGCTGCTGTTAATTTGCCGCTACTTTCAAATGGCACAATCGCATCGGAGTCACCGTGAATCACCAGTGCTGGCACTTTGATCGTCCGCAAGTCGGGCCGAAAGTCAGTGCGTCCAAAAGCCGCAAGACAATCAAACGTAGCTTTCGCCGAAGCAAACGCAGCGATGTTGCGGGTGTATTGGCGCAGGCTTTCGCTCACTTTTAGTTCCCCTGCTGCGCTAAAAAATTTTTGGGTGAACCCTTCGAGAAAATGTAGGCGGTCGGTTTTTACCGCAGCCTCCGAAGTCGCGATCGACGCATCGGTGACTGCACCTGCAGGATTGTCAGGGTACTGGAACCTGCACGGTGTCACGGCGGCCGCAAACACCACTTTCGAAATCCGCGTGTCGCCATAGCGCCCGAGGTAACGAGCTACCTCGCCGCCACCCATCGAAAATCCGACTAGCGTCGCTTCGCGGAGTTCCAAGTGACACAAGAGCTTGTCGAGATCGTCGACAAATGTGTTGTAGTCGTAACCGTCCCAGGGTTGCGTCGAACGGCCAAAGCCGCGTCGATCGTAGGTGATCACGCGAAATCCAGCGTTCACAAGTGGCATAATTTGCGGTTCCCACGCTCGACCGCTAAGTGGCCAACCGTGAATCAGCACCACCGGCTTGCCAGCGCCAAAGTCTTCAAAGTACAAGTCCACCGGCTGTGCTTGGGTTCCAACATTTAATAGCGTCATTGATTCTCCTGAAAAAATTTCGCCGGCTCGAAGCCCGACACGAGATTAATGCTGTTGCACCTTCTGTGCCATTTCGTTCGGGTGGCAACGCCAGCGCGAAGAGGAATCGCGCAAAGACTGCACATTGTTTTTGGCTGGCAACCGAGCGGCCTTGGTCTTGCACAATTACGCGTTACCGTGCAGCGAGCCACCATTCATGCGAACCGCCATGCAGTCACTGATCACTCGGTGAACCCGTTGCCGTGGTCCGCCGTAGTGCTTTCGTTGATTGTTATCGTCGCTGCTGTGGCTGCTGCTATCGTCACACTGGTTTGGCGCGGATCGTTCCCTGATCCAACTCCAGACACGGTCGGTAACCGTGTTCTTGCCGAAGCGCGCGGCTGGAGCGCCGCAACTCTAGTCGTTGCGATTCCGCTTGCCATCCTTTCGCTCGGCGCGGCACGCTGCGGCTCGCTGCGCGGTCGGCTGGTCTGGCTCGGCACGCTTGCATACTTTGTGTACACCTATCTCGAATTCTCGGTTAGCCCGCCATTCACTGCGCTGTATCTGCTCTATGTGCTGGCGTTTGCGTGTGCAATACCTGCGTTGATAATCGGTGCGGGGTCCATCAACATCTCACAGCTTGCGGCTTCGTTTGGCAGTCGCGTGCCACGTCGCACGGTCGCGATTTTCTCGTTAGGCTTCGCACTGTTGCTCGCACTTGCATGGCTTAAGGGTATCGCTAGCCTGACGCTGGCCGGCTCATTCGGTTGGCCGAGCGGCGAAGCGGCGGTCGGTCACGTCGTGCATGCTCTCGATCTTGGCCTGCAAGTTCCGCTTGGTATCGCTGCAGGCGTGCTGTTGCTGCGACGACGTGCGGCAGGTTTGCTGGTGGGTGCCATCATGCTCGTTAACGTGGTTTGCATGGGCGCCGCACTCACCGCGATGGTCTATTACTCGAGCGCCGACGCTGGCACCAGCATTTGGATCACCGCACCGTTTGTCTTGGTCTGGTGCATCGGCGTTATGCTGGCCGTGTTGTTCTTCCGGTCGGGCACGTGCATCGAGCGTAGTGACGTGCGACGGCAGGTTAGGCCATGACCTCGGTATGGTTTGTGCAAACCCTGACGGAATGAACAAACTCGATAAGCCCCACAAAGTCGTCATCGGGTTAGAAATATTGCTGGCAGTTGGCGCACTAGCAGGTGGTGCAACGCTGTTCTGGTTGCCTGATGGTTCAGGCTTCGGCATGCCTCTGTCGATGCTTGAGCACACAGGGTTCAAGAGTTTTCGGATGCCTGGCCTCCTCCTGTTTGTCGTCAATGGCGTGTTTCCATTGGTCAGCGCGTTGGCGATCCTGCGTCGATATTCCTGGGCCGCTAGCAGCGCAATAGCCGTGGGTGTTTTGTTGGTTGGATGGATCACCGTGCAGGTTACGCTACTCCGCTACTTCTATGTGCCGTTGCACGGGTTCTATCTACTACTTGGAATGATGATTGCCACCCTAGGCTTGGTGCTCTATCGCTCGGAGCACCGGTTACGCCACTGATATCCTCGTCAGTAAACATGGAACGGAATGTCACATGAAAAAAGTAGCGTTCGTTAGTGGAATTATCGCCGTATTGCTCGGTGGGTTGTGGCTTTTGCAGGGCTCGGGACTTGTCAAGCTGCGACCAATTCTGTGCTTTGCCGATTGCGCACCCATTCAGGGTCCTTCGTCAACCTGGGCTGTCATCGGCGCAGTGCTGTTCGTTGCAGGTGGTCTTGCAGTGTTGTGGTCGTCAAGAAAGTCGCCGGCTCGACGGTGATCTTGAAACGAAGGGCTGATCAGTAGAACTACCGCAATAACAACGAGCAGCCCCGTCACCAGCGTGAAAGGCTGGCCTGAATCAGTTGTGGGCATAATCATAAGTATGCCGGCCCAACTGTTGAGCGAGGTATGCAACACAAGTACTGGCAAGACGCTTGATTGGGTCCGTTCAAACAGCCAGCCAAAAACAAATGAACCCGCCAACATGTTGATCATGAAAATCGGCATGGCTGTTGATGACTGTGCTGTGCCTGCCAGAAAAAACAACGGCGCATGCCATAGGCTCCAGATAACACCGACGATCAAACTTGCGACGCGCCAATTCATGGTCGCGGTGAGCGCGGTCATCGCGTACCCTCGCCAGCCAAATTCTTCACCGAGCGGCCCACCCACGAGCAATACAAGTCCGAAGTTGGCGATTGCCAGCGGGATGTGTTCAGCAGGCATCGGCCCGCGAACATGTCCGCCCAGCAGGCGATTAAACACGAGCGCAAGTAGCATGACGGTGGGCGGCGCTAGAAATGCAAACGCGAACCAGCGCCAGCGCACGCGCCAGTTGAGACTCTGCGCCAACCAATCGCGTAACCCTGTGCCATTGCTCAACGCTGCAACAACAGTCAATGCCGCAAGGCTTGGTCCAAAGCCGGATGCCATCGTGAGCGCAACCGAGCACACGGGCCACGCCGACTTGGTCTGCGCCGCCGCATAGCCAAGGGTCCAAGACCAAACAAAAGCGAGCAGAAAAAAGATCAGAATGGCGGCTGGTGATCGAACGCGTGGTTGTAGCGTGCGGTGAAATGCGGTCATAGATCGTAGGTGATCGAGGTAAGGGTGAATTGGCCATATACAAATGGGCCTTCCGGCAACTGCCAGATTGCATCGCCATGGCCAGGGAGTAAACGGCCGTCGACTATGCGGTGGGCCGAGGCTGGCGTACTAAATCTCCGACGAACCGGGGCCTTGTGCGGTGCTACAAGATAACGATCATCACTAATGAAATTCACAAGACGATCTTGGTCGTCAAACACCAACCTTGCGCTGATTGAGCGCTGATGGTCGGTGAACGTTGCGATGACTTCCTCGACGCCGAGCGGAGCGTTGGCTGCGACGGTCTGCCAGGAAATGCGCGAATCAAGCAACGCACCTGGTGCAAACAAGCATAGATCATTGAACCAGGTCACGGTTTCGGCAATATCTAGTTCCGAGTCGCCATGACTGTTCGCTGAGCCGACGTCAACGACGGCGAAGAGCCCAAACAGCTTGATTCGCATCGACGCCACGCCGTTGTCGTACGAGTGAAATCCGTCGACTGGTACGCCTTTCATCGTTGTGTTCATCCAAAAAAATCGCGAGGGGATTGCAAAGCTGTTCACTTGTTCGGTCGTGATCTGCATCCAAGGTCCGCCTTCGCTGCGGAGCTGACCCGTGAACGTGAGCCGCATGTTGCGGGGCTGGTTGGTACCGATAACGCCACTAGCGCGGAGATACCGTTGCACGGCTATCGGCAAGGCGATCAAGTCGGCATCGACGATGATCCGTTGCGGCGCTTCTCGCGTGCTTGCCAATGCTTGGGATACAGCAGCGGCGTATCGTCGATGAAACGACCAAGATGCAGCGCCGCTGATTACGGCGAGCAACACCAGCACATTGGCAATCGTGCCGAATCGCGCATCATGCCACTGCCGGATGATTACGATCTGTGAAACCGCAACTGCCATGGCTGCGATCATCCACCACCGACGGTCGTGAACCAATATCAGGATCGCCGGCACCACCATTAACACTGCAGCGAGGCCCCACACGACACCGACGCCACGTTCAATCGGCTTGGTCATCATCGCAAGGGGCCACCATTGAAAGGCGTGCACCAGCCCGATCAGATGGATCGCGCCATGAATCAGCAGCAAAATGACAATGCATAAACGAAACACAGGCGGTCCTTGCGTAACAGGTAGACCGGCGAAGCCAGATGTCCGTCAAACTGCGCAGCTAGTGCAGGTGCGTGCCTCGGGCAGGGCGGCCATCCGTCCGGTGTCGATGGCGGCGCCGCACTTTTCGCACGTGCCCCAGGTGCCAAGTTCGAGGCGCTTGAGGGCGGCGTCTACTTCCTGCAGTTTGACGGTTTCGCGTTCCGACAGCAGCACGAGCACGTCGGAGATCTCGTCATTTTGAGCCAACTCTTCGCTCCGCTTTTCGGCGCCGAGTTCAATTACATCGGCGTTTTGGTCGGTGCGCAAACGTGAAATCGTAGCGCGCCGTTGCAGAAGTTGTTTTTTTGCTGCCGTTGCTTGTTGGCTGAGGGTCATGCGACCAGTACTGCAAGAGTGAGTCCGCTCTGGCGCTAGTTATGCCAGCTGGCTAGACGTCTGCGGTCCTCGGCCTCACACATCCGAAGCGCCCGAACCGGTCAGCCAAACCGCTACACCTGTGCGGGTTCGCCCAACAGTTGCGACGAGCATTTGCTTGCCTCGTGCAACGGTTGCGTAAAACTGCTGGACTCGCGCAACGGTTGCGCAAAACTAGTGAGTATTACAACCGACCGGCAGCATTGAGCTGCCGACCCACGTCATGAATGTGGGCGACGCCCTGGCGTAGCGCCGCAACCGAGGTGTGCACCGAGTGGCTGCCAAGCACCAACGGATGGTCGTGTTTGCGCGCACAGCCAAACAACAGCCGCGCATCGGTGGTTGCGGTGAACGTTACATTTTGGTTGGAAGCTTCAAACACCAGCAACTCGCGTGCTACCGGTTCACCACCGACGACGACTTCGCCACGATAAGGAAACGCCCACGCCACCGTTTGGTCAGGTGCCGGTGCATAGTCCCAACGTTCGCCAGCGCGCAACACCACATCGAGATAGACGATCGGCGATGGCGCAGGTATCGGATTGCGCTCACCTTGATATTCGCCAAGTAATACGCGCACATTGCCAACCTGGGGCACGTCCGCCGGTGCCACATAGAGGCCTTGTGATGGGCCGTTTTCTGACTCCGGAGGCAACGCCACCCAAAGCTGAAAACCCTCGACGGTTTCGGCATGCGGATGAATGAAGCCTTGATGCCAGGTGCCGCCACCGGCGCGCATCCATTCGACACCGGTTGCTGCCACCAAACCTTTTTGGCCTGCGGTGTCCTCGTACTGAGTGTCGGCGTTGAGTTGATACGTCAGGGTTGCGATGCCCGAGTGCGGGTGCCAACCAAAACCGGTACCTGGTGCAACTCGACTATGGACGTAGTCGAGAAACACAAACGGCTTGATGATTTCGCCGATGTCACCAGGGCTCACCATGCGGCGAATAAACCCATGTTCGCTATCGCGGACGCGTTGCACAATCTTGCGTGGACTTGCCATCGCCCGATCATGGGTCGGCGCAGCGCAGCTGACTAGGGTGGTGCATGGGATAGTGTTTTCCAAATCGGACATACTGATGGCGCTGGCACAAAGGTTGCTGTCCTACTTCTACATGAACCAAGAAGCCGCTCGCGAATACCCATCCCTGTCCCGCAGTTTGCTAACCATGGCGCGCGCCAGCGTTGCGTTGCTGTCCGACCAGCTAATCACGATGGTTCGGCGCGATTATTCTCGGGGGCGCAAGGTCGGGCTGAACAATGTGCTTAAGCCGTAACATCGCTGCGTGACTGTGCGCCTGGGCTCACACCAGCACAGCCGACACAGATCGGCGCGCTGAATAAGGTAGCGCCTCGCCGTAGCCAAAGCGCATTACAATGTCGGGGCGCCGGCCCGGCATGCCCACGAGCGCTGCAAGTTCAGGGCGCAGCCGCGCGACTTCGACGGGCTGGTTCATAAATGCATGTTTTAGCCCAAGCGCCGTCGCGGCGAGTGCAAAACGCTGACACGCCCGGCCGGCCTGCACCCAATGCTGAGGTCCGTCGCCCTGCGCTACGAAAACCGCAACGCCTGCCGATGTTGCGAGGTGGCGCGTATACTTGGCATTTTCAGCTTTGGCTTTGAAAAGCAGATTGAACATCGGCGAGCCAAGCCATTCAGGCAGCACGGGATTACCACTTGTTGCGCTAAACAGGCCATCACCGGTTTGGCGCGCACGAGTGGAGCTGAACCGCAGCCAGGTTTTGAGTTCATGGATAAAGGCCGCGTCGGCCATCTGCTCTGAATTGCCGGCGATAATAAGGTCACGTAGTTGGGTAAGGGTGGGTCGGTCGGTGATGAGGACCACATCAACACCAGGCGTTGCCGCGGCATCGGCTAAGGTCGCTAGATCCGCGGCGCTCACCGGTGCGCCGTTATAATCACCCCGCGTGGATTGACGTTTGGGAATCGCTGCAAACAACGCTGGTTCGGCCTGGGCATTTTCGCCTTTTTCAAAATGGACCGAGCCGCCATCGTCGGCTGTGAAGGTCAACGCCCCCGGCATGGCACGCATGGCGGCGGCAATGGCCAAATTCTCGGCGGCACAGCCGAGGCTGGCAAACAGATGGTGATCGTCAGGATCGACGGCGCGAAGCTTGCGCGTTGCATCGGGCAAGATGTCGACGCCGTTTGCTGTCACGCGGAATCGCCATGGCTGGGTATTGTGACTGTTCGCTGCAAGCGTTGCATAGCGGATCAGCTCGCCGACGGCTGGATTCGGCCCGAGTGGACGTCGGATGGCGTCGACGTACGCTGTATAGTCATCCATCGCAAGCATTCTGGAAATGCCGACATACGCCGATCCCCCGACGAGCGCTGCGCCACCACTTGCAAGTAAGAATTTCCGTCTGCTGATCATGCTGCACCTCGTTGTTGGTGGATTGCGAAGTGCAATACCGGGTCCGGATCATTTTCGCCGCGCAGGTGTACCGATCGCTGCGCGCGCCCACAAGCCGCACTGCATGCACAACAAGTGATAATGATCCTACGCAGCCAACGCGTCGTGTGAAATCGGTTGTTATGTCAGTAGCCCAAGGGCTCACGTCGGCGCAGGTACGCTCGCGAGATGCGAAACATTCACCTGCCACGCTATAGCGTTGGTATTGTCACTGTTACCGCTTTTTTCTGCGTTGTCAGTGCATGTGTACCGCCTGCTGTTTTGCCGCCAATCGGGATTCCAATGCCGGGCAAGGTGCAGTTCTCGGCGAGTGGCGCTGTTGCGGTAGCCCGGAGTGAACAGCCCGCCGCACTCGACGGCGGGGTGCCGTTGGTGACTACGGCCGGTGCTGGAGTAATGCTCGGTAAGCATATCGATCTGCACATCGACCTTTCAGGCTTTGTGCAAGTACGCGGTAGCGTGCAAACCGGATTTGGCAGGGTGACGGGATTTGTCGGTGGCGGTGCAACCGGCGGACTGTTGATCTTACTTGATCGTTACTTCAAGTCTTCGCGCTTCGCGAGCGTTGGTTCGGGATGGGATGGTCAGGTAAAGACGTTGCAGGCCCAGTTAGATGTTCAGGTCACACGAACTCATTACACGAGCGGGTTCACATCGCGATATGATGGGTGGGCATTTGCTTCAACACTAGCCTTGGGCGGCGTGGGAGCCAAGCGCGGCGCGGCTGGAGCTTTTGTCAGCCTGATTTCCCTACGCGATGCGTCGGATTCGCCGTTCATTAGTGTCGTTCTGGTTGGGTTGCGGGCAAGCCTAAACACCTTTTAGTAGGCGGCTCCAAGTGGGTGTGATTGTGGTTGATGGCCGGTAATTTGTGCGACTGGACAATGGGTTGATCATGTCACTTTTTCACGAACGCGGCGAAGCGCTGATCGAGGATCTTTGCCGCCTTGTCGACGGCGTCCCACGAGTCGTCGTCGATGACAGGCTCGCGATGGCTGTAGATATTGGTGCGCTCGCCGAAGACGTCAATCAGATCCTGATCCAGTGAAAGTCCGCCCATTCCGCCAAACAGGTTGGACGCGACGGTGCGCAGCGCTTCGTCTGGCAACAGATGGTCGCACCACAAACCGCGTGGCATCGCCGCGTCGATGAGGGCCGAGCCCTTCTCGGCGCGTTGCTTGATTCGTGCCAGCAGCGCATACTCCTTGGGGAAGCGCGACTCGTCTAGCAGCCCACGCGAAAGTGCCCACGCGACGACGAGACCGACCACCGGCTTGGCGGGAACGCCATGTCGCGACGACAGGGCAAAGGTCCCACGGATCAGCAGGTCGACGGACAGACCCTTCTTCTTGAGCTGCACTTTGAGATAGGTTCGTCCAGGGTCCAGGTCGCGCTCCCACCACGTAAGGATCGGCGAGTCCGCGTCGTCTGCGAACAGAGGCCGGACGATCGGCGGTCCGAGCCGCGTCTCGATGGCGGCCTGGTCGTGCTTCCAGTTGAGATCGAACGGCAGCTTCTCGGGCCACTTCGCGCTGAGCTGGACCTGGCTCACGTAGGGCACGAAGGAGTTCTTGGTTTTGGGGAGCAGCGGAAAGGCATCATTCAGGTGGTCATGACTGAACCACAACGTGAAGCCCGTCTTCGACTTTACCTCTTTGGAGCTGCTCATGTCGGTCGTCGAAGTGGGAACCTTGCCGCCCATCCCAATGACGAAATCGATGACCTTCGGATCATCGGCGCGTTGGCCAGAAAGCTCGGCAAGCCTACGAAACGGCAGTAGGAATGTGGCGAAGATCGCAGGCGCCGGCCTTTGCTGTTCGATTGCGGACGGCGCAGAGGCGACACCTCCTTCGGCTTCGTCAAGCCAGGCTTGAAAATCGAAGTTCGGTGCTTTCGGTGCCCGCACCTTCGCCGTCGTGAGCCAAGCTTTCATCGCTGGACGGCCAGCCGAGGCCTCATCGTCGTCGAGCTCGGCTATCTCGCTTTCGCCTTCGGACCACGCGAGGAGAAACGCTTCAAGGCTGGTCGCGACGGTGCGAGCTTCCCCTTCGGATCCGAGCAAGACAACCGCGCGCGGCGCGTCCTTCACACCTGTCTCGATGAGCGCCAGGAGCGAGCCGTCCGGCAGGTCGAGGAAGGAGAGCGCTTCTCGCTGAAGGCGTGCCGCGTTCGCTTCATCCCAGGTGGCGGGGATCTCCGCGACCCGTAACGCATCGAACCACCCGACGCTGCCGTGTTCCTGCGTCGCGAGCCAGGCTGCGAAGGCGCCGAGCAGGGCTGGTGCTGCGTGCGCGAGTGGAACGTTATCAAGGTCGATGTGGTAGCTCATGTCGAAAGAGTCAATCAAACATTTGTTCATGTCAACGCAGCTACCGATGCGTCGCGAATGACTATTGCAACGAATTCGTGATCGTAGCTCAAGTCACCACCCGAACCATCAAAAAATCTGACTCGGCCAATCAAATGCCCGTGCTAAAAATCGTCGAGCTGGCCGATCGCTTCGGCAACTATCGCGCCGACTAACGTGAGCCACCCGCGCGGTGACGCACGGGCGGTAAAAAGGTGGCCCCCGAACCTGTATCCGGGCCCGGGAGCCTTGCCCGCACGGTTTATAATGCCGCACGGGTTGCCGGTTTCACTCGTTCACGGCAGTTGTTGACGCTTAGTTCTAAGTACTCGCGACCTGCCATTAGTCGAGGAGGTCATACGTGGAGACCCCCATCGGATTCGAACCGATATTTCGAGCAGAAACGTCAACGTTAAGAGAGAACGAGTTCGGCGTTTTGAGATTGGGAGATAACTTAAAGCTGAGTCGGACTGCGCTACTTGCCCCGCTCCGAGCGTTTCGCTCGTTCGCTCCATTGCTGGGTCGATGTGGGCTTGCGTCTACCATTTCGCCACGAAGCCAAAATGAGGTGTTGCCACCGGTGGCTTCGGGAGGATTCGAACCTCCACGTTCGCTAGTCTTCTGGTTTCAGATTGAGGCTGAGCTTGAGTTTGTCTCCATCACTCAAATTGTTTAGGTGCTAAACAAAAAGTCGAAGACCTCCTTGCCGTTCTTTTTGTCTTGCACGTCCATCGCATTGGCTTGTTCGCGCGCAAACTTCACTGCGTTGGATAGTTTTTCGATTCGGGCCAATAGTTGCTTCTTGCGCGGCGCTGACATGGCACCGGAATATTTAATTGTGAGCCACGAGCCCGCGATCACATCTTCGGTGATGAGTTGAGTTTGCGCTGGATGTTCTTTGGTGGCTTCGTACAGCGTGATGGGCCGCTGGACTTTTTTGGTGCGTTGGGTCGAGCTCGGCTCGGTTTTGTACTGGCCGGTGCTTGGATCAACCGCCCAATCGCTACCCGGATCGAGGTCGGCTATTTTTGCAATGAACGTATGCAAATCGCTGAGTTGTTTTTCTAAGAACAACAAATACGTTGCCGGTACATCCGCGATCAGCGTGCGTCCGTCGACGATAACATCGGCGCGCGCAGTGCAATTGGCGTAATCTTTGGTGGCGGTAATGTCGAACAACTCCGACAGGCCTTTGGCGACGCGCTCCAATACATCGGCCGCATGGTATTGAACCTTTTGGCTTTCGGTTGGGTAGGTTTCGCCATCTTCGTCGCGTGGCTGATACGACTTGATAAAGCCGTTCATCAACCCGGGCTTTTGCGTCGCTTGATGCAGCTCGGTGAACTCGGCGTAGACGCGAGTCTTGATACCTTTTTCGATCGCGAGGATCTGATTGAGTTTTGCCATAACGCGGTGTTTGTACCGCGAAACCAATCCGTTGCGAGGCAGTTGTACATGCTCATATAGTCTCGTTGGCCCGTTCAGTTGATTGGCGAAAGTTGTGGCCGCCTTGTTATCGTTGCAAGTAGGAACAGTTTATCGTCGCCCTGCGATGAGCAAATTAACAGGAAGTAGTGATGCGTCCACGGTTCCGAGCGGAGCATACGTTGCGGGCCCCCGACCTGCCGGATTGCCAGATGTGGAACGCTACACCGTACTTGAGAGTCTGGGTGCCGGCGCCATGGGCGAAGTGTTTGCCGCCTACGACGCTGTGCTCGATCGTAAAGTTGCGGTCAAAATTTTGCCGGCGCATCTTCGTGGCAGCGCGCATCGGGATCAACTGCTTTTGGAAGCACGCACGCTTGCAAAGCTGGCGCACCCTAATGTTGTCGCGGTGTACGATGTTGGGGAAACTCGCGGCAACATCTTTTTCGCGATGGAATTTGTTCGTGGACAAAATCTAGTCGCTTGGCTTCGACAGCCAAGGTCGCCCGAGGCTATCGCTGTGGTGTTTCGGGATGCAGCCCTTGGCCTAGCTGCCGCTCACAATGCGGGCTTGGTGCATCGCGACGTTAAGCCACAAAATCTCCTGATGGGCGAAGATGGCCGAGTTCGAGTCGCAGATTTTGGGCTGGCGATCGTCTACTCTGAGTCGGTTGTTGATGTCCGAAAATCGGACGACAAGTCCAAGGCGATGTCTAGCAATGGCGAATTTGCCGGTTCACCGGCCTACATGGCGCCTGAACAACTACGCACTGAACCAGTTGATGGCCGAACTGACCAATTTG
>JAYWHS010001136.1:0-2078 GCA_043777635.1 Kofleriaceae bacterium
GTGCCACAATAAAGCGATGGCGAAAGGGCCAGCACCAGGTCTCATCATTGGTACTCGCTACCAACTTGTGGAAATTGCCGGCTCCGGTGGCATGGCCGACGTTTGGCGTGGCCGAGTACGTGGCTTTGGAAATTTTGAACGCGCGGTTGCAATTAAACAGATGCACCCGGCCTTGGCCAGCCAACACAACTATGTGCGCATGTTCACCGAGGAAGCTCGGTTGGGTGCTGGGTTGCGTTCTTCGAATATTGCGGAGGTCTACGACTTCATCGCTGAAAACGGCAACTATTACATGGTGCTTGAGTGGATCGAAGGCGTCGATCTAGGCACCTGGATTCGTTATCACGTTGCCCGTCATGAAACCACCAAATGGGAGCTGGTCACGGCGGTCTGCGTCGGCGTGTTGCGTGGTTTGGCAGCTGCCCACGAACGCCGCGACCTGCTTGGCAACGTGGTGCCCGTAGTGCATCGCGACGTGTCGCCACACAACATTTTGCTGACGACCAACGGCATGGCTAAGATTATCGATTTTGGTTTGGCATTAGCGCCGGATCGCACCGAAGAAATGACCGAGCCCGGTGTGGTTAAAGGCAAAATGTCGTACCTCGCGCCGGAAATCGTCGGCGGCGGTAAACCGCGACCCGAAAGTGATCAGTTTGCCGTTGGTTCGGTAATGTGGGAAGCGCTGGTTGGCCGCAAGTTGTTTGATGGTGCTACCGACTACGAAACATTTGTAAAATTGCGTGAATGCCGAGTGCAACCACTGCGGCCGTTGCGGCCGGACTTGCCACCTCAGTTGGTTGCGTTGATCCAAAAAGCCTTGAGTCAGACGCCGGAAAATCGGTTTCCGTCGGCGCGTGATATGGCCGCACAATTGTCTGGGGTCCTCAAAAAGTCGCAAACCCGTAAAGACTGGCACGATGTGTTGGCCGCCAGCGTGGTCGAAGTTCGCGCTGCCGCAGCACAAAGCTCGACGCTCAGCGATGCTTCTGCGGTGACGCCGGTTGCCGACTTTGATTTGCCAATGGGCGAAGAAGCGCCGCGCATGCAGCCGTTGCCGACCCCCGACGAAAAACCGCGCGGCCTGTGGCATCGTTTGTCTTCGATGGCGCGCCGCCGTCCAACCCAGATGGGGTAACTGCCGCCATGGCGATTCGCGAACTGGAAATTGAGCGCTTTGTGCAAGGTGAGCGTACTGCTGCGGTCGATCGCATTGTGGTCGAAGCACCTTTGCAGATCTTGGCGCGTGGCGTGGCAGTGGCAACCGTGATGCGCACGCCGGGCAACGACGACGAGTTGGTGCGCGGCCTCTTGCACGCTGAAGCTATCGCTGGGGCCGACCAAGCCACATTAGTGTGTGAACAGGACGAGCGCGGCGATGGTGTTGCGCATGTGGATCTGGACCCAACCTTGTTTGCTCCGCGCGGCACGATCTCGACTGCTGCGTGTGGGGTTTGTGGCCGTGCTGGGGTCGGTGATTTTGAACGTAACGCAGTGCGAGTTGCTGCACTCACCACCGTGACACCGGCGGTACTTGCCGGCCTGCCAGATACGCTGCGCAAAGCACAAGCAGTGTTCGACGCAACCGGTGGCTTACACGCAGCCGGGTTGTTCGATCTGCAAGGTCAGCTGCTGGTGCTGCGCGAAGATGTTGGGCGTCATAATGCCGTCGATAAGATTGTTGGCTGGGCCCGTGCGCAGCAGATCGATGCAGCGGTGCACATCATTGGTGTGTCGGGGCGCTTGGGTTTTGAACTGGTCCAAAAGACCATTCGGTTGGGATCCCCGCTGATTGCTGCGGTGTCAGCGCCCAGTTCGCTGGCGGTTGAAGTTGCAGAAACCTTTGGGGTCACCGCAGTGGGGTTTGTGCGCGGCGGCAACTTCAACGTTTATTCCAACGCCTGGCGGATTGGTTAAAAAAACCGCATTTCGCGCGAGTTCTACCGCCACGGCTTCGGCCAATCGGCATCGTAGGCCGTGGGGAGATCCGGACCGACGGTTTGCTCGCGAAAAACTGCTGCAAACTAGCCCAAGGCCGTGATTCGCAGTAGGACTTGCGCTTATGAAATCAGTGAAGT
>JAYWHS010001137.1:0-2076 GCA_043777635.1 Kofleriaceae bacterium
GCTTTGTCAGTGACCGAGCGCCTCAAACTCGTGGCTGACTTGTTGGAAAGTGTCGACGGTCCGCCGCCCGCCGATTGGGAGCAAGCGTGGTCAATCGAGGTTGACCGACGTCTCAACGATCCAACTGACGAAGTCATGTCATGGGACGAAGTACGCTCGCGACTAGTCAAGAAGCTCGCTTGATTCTACGCCAATGAAGTACCTGCTCCGATTTCGTGGGCATGCGCAGCGCGACGTTGATGCCGCGTCTCGCCATGTTTCATCGCGTGCCAACTCGACGGGTCGCCCCACACAACTGGGTTGACTAGCGAGGAAACAAAGCAACACCTCTTTTTTTTCGTTTCGAAACTATAGCCGTTAGCGTAACCTTATTGCGTGGCAAACACGATTGATGAAATTGCGAACCAAGCCATGCTGCTTCCAGCCGAGGCGCGTGCACGCTTGGCGGATGCGCTTGTTGAAAGTTTGGATACCAGCGAATTATCTTCATTGGATTTGATGTGGCTCACGGAAGCCAAAAAACGACGCGACGAAGCTCGGCACGGTGGTGTTGCAACGATCGGCGCAGCTGATGCCTTCGCCGCCGTCCGCCGCCGCATCTCACCATAGCCCGCATGGAAATTCGATTTCACCTAGAAGCGCTAGTCGAATACACCGCCGCCGCAGACCACTACGCAGCCATTGATTCCACTTTGGCGCTACGATTTGCCGACGCTGTCGAACATGCCGTCGCGCGGATCAGTGATGCGCCGGCAGCCTGGCCCACCATTGACCAGGACGTTCGTCGTTGCCTCACCCGAGTCTTTCCCTTTGCCTTGCTTTTCACCGTTGAACCAACCTACGTGTTGATTGTTTCAGTGATGCACTGCAGTCGAGAACCCGGGTATTGGACCATCCGCCGCGACCGATGATTGACCGCCAGCCGTTCGCTGATTGCACGCAGCCCCGCGAAATGTCCCTCGGCCGGGATCCTTCCGTCATGCTCGCAAGAGTCCTAGAATTTGTGCGTACTCTTGATTCCCAATGTTCGCACGACTCAGCGTTGGATTGCGTGGATTAGAAACCAGCAGTGGCTTGCACGTTTGGCTTAAGTAACGGTTCCAAACCTTCTTGGCGCGAAATATTACAAACTTGCGATGCACATCTCGTGATAATGTGTTGACCATTTCAATCGTAAATTTTTGCGTGGGAAACAAAAGTTGGCTGCCGCCGGCGTATGCAACCGAGTGATATGGCACCCATTCGAGCATCGCAACACTGCGACTTAGCGATTCAATGGTAACGCCATCCTCGATCAAGCTTGCAAATCGGCGTTTCCACCACTGGTGAGAACCTGCTCCGCTAAACTGTGGAGCTAGAGGATAGAAAGTCAGATCAGCCGATTCATCCTGACGCAGATTTGCAAGATGTTGTTTTCTGTACTCTGCGTGCCGTTGCCACTCCAGGTCGATATCGACGTGGCCTGGATTCAAAAGAAGAATAACAACTTTCGCTGTAGCTAGGTTTCCAACAAACGGCTCCGGAATCGAGTCTTCGCGAAGCTGGAATTTAGGTCCTTTAGCTGCGTGTCGGACATTAAATTTTTCAAACGCTGAACGGTCTATCGGATGAACAAGGTGCCCCGACCCGACATCGAGTTGGCGCCAAGGGTTCTGGTCGAGTAAGTGGCGAATCATGAGTCAGGCAGACTGCCTCAGCTAGCAGTTTTTCGATGTAGGCATATATACTTTTTTTGGCGACCACGCCGACCGTTCACGACCACGCCGACCATTCAGATTCCGACCGGGGTTTGTCTCCATAGTTTTCCCCGCAACTTCTCGCGCCATCGACCGATGGCCGTCAGATGCGACCAGCCTACCGCCGCCGCGGCGCCTACTACTTCATCACCCGCCGTTGCACGCAACGGAAATTCCTGTTGCTGTCCGGCAAGTTGAGTGACTCGCTCGTCACCTACGCGTTAGCCAACGCCGCGAAACGTACGCACATGCAGATCCTCGGCTTCTCCGTGATGTCGAACCATTACCATCTGGTCTGCTACGACCCGCATGGCAACGTGTCGAAGTTCGCGCATCATTT
>JAYWHS010001138.1:0-2073 GCA_043777635.1 Kofleriaceae bacterium
TTGCTCGTAGGAGATGCGGATTTTTCGGTCACCTGCCTGAATCAATTGCATCAAATCGCGTGCAAGCTTGAACTCCGCCACGAGTGTCGTGTCCATCACATCATGGCCATCCGTGCTCAGCACCACATCAACATGATTGAAAACCATCGTGGCCAACGCATGATCGTCTAAGCCTGGCAGGCTCCGCTTACTTTCCGCGAACGTGCCACCCTTGGCGTTCGCTTCGATTTTCACATCCGGTTGCCCTGGCAATGGCTTGTTCTGCGCCACCGCGCCGCTCGCCTGATTGGAACCCAGATTCACTTCCACAATGACCCCCAATTTCGCCATCCGCGCGGCCTGCTGCGGCGTTGTATGCGTGGCATGGCCAAACCGCACGATGACCTCGGGCGGCAAGCGACCACCATTTTCCTTACGGTTAGCCACCGTTTCCAGACTTTCGAGCAGCGCTTCAATGTTTTCGCGAGCCCGCGCATAGTGCGTCAGTTCACCTGCGGCCGTAGTTTGTCGATTGCCATCACGGGCAAACACATCGCCTGGCACAACGTCAATGGCACCTTCGCCCACGTGCGGCCGAGACACCATTGGTTTGCCACGCTGCTTTGCCACCGCCACCATCATATCGATGGTTTCAATGTACCGCGCTTGCCCTTCTTTAGAAAACTGATGTTGTTCCATTCCTGCGATATCCATGCCCACGACATCCTTGCGCTGCATGATTTCGCCAACATCCTGCAATGCCACCTCGAATTTCCCGCGTGAGCTCATCGCATGTCGGCTTGGGTCGATGTCGGAGACATCTGCATTGCGCGCCCCCAGGTGTTCGGTCGTAATCATCGCCACATGCTTGACTTGTAGGGCATCAAGTTGCGCCGCGAGTTCAGGATGCGCGCCCTTGGCCCGTTGTTTAGCCCAATCGAGTTGGCCTTCATCGAAGCGCGTTTTCAATTTGTTGACACTATTGGATTGCTCGGTATAGGTAACGTTATCCTGCGCCAAGCGCACCAGGGTGTCTTCGGTGTACTTGTCATAGGCAAATTGCTCTTCGATAAGTTTGGTCTGGGTCTTCAGTTCTTTCGCTTCGTTTTCTGTCAGCGCTCGCTTGGATTTCTCCGCGGTCAATGCAACCACGCGGTCGATGCGCGCTTGCACCGCCGGCCGATCGGCAAAATGCTCGGTCAGCTTGGCCTGCGCCGACACAATGGTCGCGCCTTCGCCAAGCACGCTATTCCGCTCGGCCGAGCCGTAGAACTTCTTGATGAGTTCGTCGCGCACTTCATAACCGCTATTAAAGTCGGTTTGGTCGCTCGCGCGCAGGCATTTCTCGACCGTGCTCTTTGCGATGCTTTCGATTTCAGCACGAATTTCTACTCGTCGAGGTTCTGCATTCGTATTTGCCAACTCCACTTTCAAATTTCGTATTTCAACTAGCGCGTCTTTCGACAACTTAATCGCGTCCCCTGCTGACCCACGCTTCGCAATCTTGTCGCCAGCTCCATCGGCGTTGTCATGATACTCATGCGGCAAGCCTTTTTCGAGTTTCGCAATCTCGCGCAACAATGGTTCCCACGTTGGGACATCGCCTCGCCGCTCCGCGTCCGTGGCTGCTTTTGCATCCGGCTGCTTCATTGAAGCCGCAAGTTCTCCGACAAATTTCTCCGGCGCGACGTTGCCGAGAAAGTGGCTGTGCAAATCAGTCTGCGCATGGCCCGGCCCGGCAATTTGCCGATCGATCGCAGCCTGATCAGGCACATGCTGCGGTCGCCCCTCCGCTGATGACTGCGCGGCACCTGCCGCATGTTCGTGAACCGGCACCATGCCATGCGGCACCTTCGCCGCCGACACCGCCGCCACTTCGTGCCTGTGAGGATTCGTCACTGTATGCGAATTCGTCGCTGATGCGTGCGCAGCTCCAGGTGCAACCTCAGTACCGGCGTGCACATCAAACTTCCTCTTGAGCGCCATCTCTTGCTCACTCAACGTGACGTTTTTGGCCAGCAGCAGCGCACCCGCTGCGGGGTTAGGTGACAAGTTCAGCGCAAGGGCGTTGGCTTGTGCAAAGAAGGCTTCGCG
>JAYWHS010001139.1:0-6911 GCA_043777635.1 Kofleriaceae bacterium
CCACGTTCACCGAGTTCAACAACAACCCGCGCTACGCCCAAAACGGCGAGCGCTACATTACCGCAGCGTCACAACTTGAAGGCACTGAAGCAGCGCAAGCACTCGCAGCGTTGCGCTTGGTTTATGAAGACAGCAATAATCCAATCGCCAACGTGGCTGCGGGCCTAGCGCTGGTCGACGAAGGTTCGCTGCGCGTGGTCAACCTATTCCATCTCGCCACCAACACCGATCTCACCGCTATTGAATTTGGAGCGGGCGACACCTCAGTCGGCTCAGTGTTTTTTGGTAACAGCCTGGTGGTGGCCGGGGAAATCAGTGATTCACAGATCGAAGACTGCAATTTCTTTAGAGCCAACACCAATGCAACGCAAGCCGCCGGCCAACAGTGCCGCGCCACATCGGAATGCCAAACTGGTTTGCGCTGTGAAGGCGTATTTGCCAATGCTGGGGTATGCATCTCGACGACGGAAATCCCAGGCGTCGGCAACGAATGTAGCTCCGATGCAGCGTGCGGAAATGCTGCGTTGATCTGCGCCGGTGCGACGCGCGGCGGCGGCTTATGCGCCCCAACCTGGATGCGCGGTGGTTTTGCCGATGCAACGTCGACGACAATCGCAGATAACAGCACCACCTCGCGCACCGTCAACGTGCGCGGCTTAGCCACCGTCGACACCGACGTCACCATCAAGCTCACCATCGATCATCCAAAACCGTCGCAGTTACGCATTACCCTGGCCAATCCCAACGGCACCGAGGCCGTGGTGTTTCAAGGCACTGCTGCAACCACCGGTAGCTCGCTGGTGCTGAATCAACCGGTGGTCGGCTTTTCTGGTGATGAGTCAGTCAACGGCCAATGGACCTTGCGCGTCACCGACCTGGCCACCGGCAGCGTCGGCAGCTTGCGCGGCTGGACCCTCGGTGTCACGTCGCGCTGGGACTAACCAGGAACCCCGCGACTAAAAGTTGTAGCCAGCCGATAGCTCTCCATCAAACGCTACCGGCAAAAAGCGCAGCAGATCGTCGACCGCTTTGACGGCATCTTTGGCGTCCGGGTCGGTGCTTTCTGTAGTCACCGAGTAGTTGCCATAGCCAGCGCCAATACGGAAGGTGATGTTGATATTGTCGGTTAGCATCCAGCGCTTACCAACGTTTGCGGTTAATGCGAATACGCCGATGCTTAGATCGAAGTTCTTTTTGGTCTCCACGTTGTTCACCGTTGTCGTGATTGAGCCATTGCCCGTGCCGCGTGCATAGCCTGCGTTGATGCCAAGAAACCCCGAGTTTTGCCGGCCCCGCCAATGCCAGCGATATCCGACCGTGAGGCCACCGCTGGTTGCCGATGAACCATCGCTGCTGGAACGACTCAGGGTGCCCTCGACGATTCCGCCGTGGCCGCCTGGCATCAACCGTTCATAGGTTACACCGTAGCTGCCGGCCAGCACACCAAGCGGACTGACGTTGACGGAGTTAACGGTTTCTTCGGCAGATGCCGACGAGGTGCCGACTGCAAATGCAGCAACCGCAGCAGCGAAAATAGATGCGCGAACAAGAATAATTTTTTTCATTTGCCGCAGACATGAGCAACTACAATGCCACACAGCAGGTTACTTTATTCACGCTTGCAAGGATTGCAGCGGATCTATGATTCTAGTGAGTTAAGAAATCACCACCCACCATTTGTGAACGCGGCGTCGAATCTCAATTGCAACAGTGATGTCGCTGCGCCCCTATAGACTCTGGCAACTATCCACCGCAGTCCAGCCGATTGTCGACCACCACTGGGACTAACCAGCACACATTTTCTTCTCTATTTGGCGATGTTTGCGCTAACAGCCCCACTGACGCTGAAAGTTCTCTAGTTTCGTGCTCTGCTTATGCGCGATGGGCCAACGCGACAAACCACAAAGGCAAACCAAGCGAGTTGCTAGAACGCGCGCAGCAGCCGAATCGACCACGACTTCGCTCGTTCATCCAAAGTTTGGAACGATTCCGTTGTTGCCGCGGTCGTATCAGTACGAAGGTCTCACTCGTACGTATTACGCCTGGGATCCGAATTACAAGCCACCGCTGCCGCGTGGTGCGGTGGCTGGCAATATCAGCAAGCAAATCTATTGCTGTGATACGCCGCTTTATTTCTACGAAGATCAGATTCAAAAGTGCACGGACTGCAACATCACGTTTGTATTCTCTGCGCGGGAACAAAAGTATTGGTATGAAACGCTGCAGTTTCGAGATTTGGTTGCAGTTCGATGTCGTCCTTGTCGTAAACGCCGACGATCAGCCAAGTCGCTCAACGAGGCGCTTAGCGTCGCCCATCAAAGGACACAAAGCGCGCCGATGGATGCTCGTAGTTGGCAAGCATTGGGCGAAGCGTTGCTCCGCCTGTATCGAGCGACGCAGCAGGGCAACTTACGCACCGCGGTTGCCGCCTTTAGGAAAGTGCGAAAGCTTGAACCGCGTTTTGTCGAATCGCTTTTTTTCGAGGCGCAATGCCACGCGTTGCTCGGACAACAACAACGTTTACGCGTCTGTGTTTCCAGCCTGCTTCACCCGGAGAGTTCTGCTACGCAAAAAGTCAGGGCAGCAGCGCAAGACTTGCTGGCTGTAACCCTTGCCAACGCGAGCGGCGCAGCGAACTCGGGCCGGTAGACCTCTTGCAAGATCTTCACTGACACTTTTGCCACAGCGTGGTTTTGCCTTGCACCGTTGCAAAAACACCTAACGTCGCCGCATCGGAAACCAACATGATGGCGTCATTGATGACGGGGCCAAGTGGACCTTGGTTCCAAACGCCGTCTTTGAAAGTCGCAAACTGCAACGTTGTGTCAGCAACGCGAAAGCCGACGGCCAGCGTCGCGCACGGTGCCGGCACCAAGGTCGACAGCCTGTTTGGTTTCGCACATCGGTGCGCTAGGTCCGTCGGGGCCGGCGTCGGCATCGCTGCCGGTACTCGAGCCACAGCCAAGGCTTGTTGCGACTAGCGCGCCTGCTACTACTACCAATTTTTGTTTACGAAGCAATACACTCATTCCTGCGCCGTAGTGCATGCGTTGTGCCATGGCCGCGTGCGCGCGCAGCGTTAGCCGGCACACGCGTCGCTGTCATCACTGGTTCACGATCACCAGGCGCAGCGCTGTGGCAAAGCCGATACCCTGTGACGCTGTGACCGCACCACGCTGCGCAATCAAGTTATAACGCCAGCATGTCCAAGGCCATTAAAGACATTGTTGAGGGCTTTCATCTCGCTGTCGATCGCGGGCTACCTATGGAGAGCGCCTCGCCTGCCCTCGTGAAAAAGTTCAGGTCGTGGGTAAAAAAGAAGTACCCCGAGATTTTCGAAGCCTCCGACGCTGACTCGCTTGAGGGCTATCTCATCGACGAGCACGAAGGCGTTGCCCCCATTGTCGAATTTTTCAAGACCGTTCCCGCTTCCGTATTGCCGGCGATCTTCAAAGATTTTCGCAATCGCATTCAAGAATATTATTCCAACAGCATGCCGCTCGACCCAAATGACGAGCTCCAAAAAGCTGCGATCGTTACGCTCAAGAAGATTGAAAAGTTTCTCGCGTAGGTGGGCCAGGTCGCGCGCAAACCGTTCCGGTCCAACCAGCCGATTCCGGACAATATGCGCCACACTGTGCCCATATTTCGCCAACTTGTCGACTGTGAATCGACGGCACAGCCAACCGTGAAGCGATGATTTCACATTGAACAAATGCGACACACGTAGGCGCGCTGCAGCCCTGGTCCACTGCTTGCACAACAATCAGGCATGCGCACAAAACCAACGATGAATCAAAGCCTACTGGTTTCTGTTGTTCTCACCGGTTGCATCGCATCGGCACCGCCGCCGCAACAGCCGCAATCAGCGCCGCCACAGTATGTCGAGGCGCAGATGCAAGCCACGGTCGAGGTTGAACAAAGCGGCCCACCCGGTGGCAGCGATGATGTCTTTGCGATTGCCGCCGATATGATTCGCAGCAGCCCACCTCCGATGACTTCGGCTGATGTTGTGCAGGTTGCGCAGACTCTACCGCCACGGCGCAATCCGCCGGCGCCAGTGGCTCTCGTAGCGCAAGCACCATCGGTGACTGCGACGGTACATGCTTCTGGCGCATTCGGTGGCGACAGCCACGGTGGTGATCTGTTTGGAAATGTCGGCGCAAGCTACGGCGGCGTGAGTTACGGCGGCGCAGGCTACGGCGGCGCGAGTTACGGCGGTGCTGCACCGATCGGTGGTCTTGCGCCAGCGGTGGCAAGCGGAAGCATCGCACCGCCAGCGATTTCGCCAGCCCAAGCCATTGAGTTTTCACTCAAGTTTCCGACGCAGACCTTTGCCAGCGGCAACGACATCTACTTCCAGGGCGAAATCATGCCTGGCATGCGCCCGTACACGCCACGCGTACCTCGGCAACGGACCAGCAATCCAACGCTGCTACGGCGGTTTGGCGTGGCTCGAGACTTTATGATTTCGATCGCCACAACTCACCATATAAACAAAAGTTTCAATTACGTCGGGTCGCCGAGCACGGAGTATGTACCGGTGGCCGAAACCGGCGATGGCGGTTTTGTCATTGTTGCCGACGACAAATCGATTCAAACTAAACGAACACCTTGGGCTGTTCGCCCAACCGTTTATCGGATCGATCGAGCTGGCAAAATTATTTGGCAAGTCGACCTAACTGCGCGTCAACAAAAATTTGCAACGTTTGAAAGTCAGGGCGTGATCGTCGCGTCAGATCACAGCGTTCGAGTCGTCGTGAATGGGCATCGCGCTCCTGGCAGCGGCGGCATTCCGCGCTTCATCAAGATCTCCGCTGCAGGCAAACTTGAATGGGATGTGCAACTGCCTGGCAATGGTGATGTTGATTCGCCCGGACCGAACAACTGGGAACTCGACGCTGCGGGCAATCTAACGGTTATAGGCTTCATCGCGTTGAGTACCGATTGTAAAAACAAGGGTGACTGGAGCGGTTGCACTCGCGATTGGGCTGGCACCATCAGCGCCGACGGCCGCTTCGTCAGTGGCCAGCCTGGCGCAATTCAACCTGCCCCCACCCCATCGCTACCGCCAGTCAAGGACAGCATGTGGAACGCCATCGATCCGGTCAGCGACTACGATTGAGGGCGTATGACTCACTCAGCGACGCGCAACGTAACATGGATGTCGATAACCGCACCGGTTTGCATGCTGCCGTCAGCTGCACGCCATTGGGTTGCAGCGCGCTCAACTTCGCAGTTGCTGCTGGTGTCGCAACGAGGGTGCAAGCGGTCGAAGTCGAGGCCAATAGCCTGCAGCCGCCCTGATGCAGGAGTTAGTTCGAATGCCTGGGATACTTGGTCGCCATTGTCTGCCCAAAGCAACAACTTGTTGAAAACTGAGTCGTTGGCGTCGATAATGCTATCTGCGTTTTCGTCGAATACGGCGAGAGCCGCAAAACCATTGGCAGCAAAGGCTCCGCTGGGCAGCTTGGTTCCTGATCCAAACAGTTCGCTACCATCGTCGATACGGCCGTTGCCGTTGCGATCGAGTGCAAGCCACGGCGTCGCAGCGGTTGGCCACGACATTTTCATGGTGACACCAGGCCACAAATCAAATGCGCCACCCGATGTGAACTGCACCGGGGTCTCCGCGAAAGAGATCACCAAGGGCGTACCCATATCAAAGCAAGCCGGATCACCTTCGCCAACAGCTTCGGGTTCCTTCGCGTGTTTGCACCGTTTGGCGAGGTAGCGCTTTTGCGCTTGCGTTAAGGACGCTTTGTATTCACGTAGTAGCTGGTCAGGATCAGGCGCGGGGCTCGTTCCTGTCGTTGGCCCACCACGTGGTAGGGGCACCATCAGCGCTGAAACTTGCGGAAACATCGGGGCGCTGGTTTCGCCATAGCCGTTGCATGTCATCAAATAGTCGCGATGATATCTTCGGCAAAAGGCGTTGAGCTTGGCGCGTTGTTTTTTGGTCAGCGCTGCCTTCCAGATCTGATATTCGGCACGATCGATTGTAGCGGGCTGCGGAATACTCCTTTTCTGCGCCAGTTGATCGGTTGCTTGGTTGACTTCGCCGGCATGGGGCAGATCTTCGGCGTGCGCAACTGCAGCCATCGCTGCAACCACAACACCACACAACGCAACGGCCGAAGAAGCTTTGCTCATGCTGAAATTGTAATGCTCCGACATCCGCAATGCACAGTATTGTTTGGGTTCCGGCGGCAGACCCAGGGCGGTCGAGTGTCAGCCACCGTGGCAAGGATCCATCGGAATCCGACCCTGCCTGGTGGACATTCAACAGGCGCTCGCAGCAACTATCGTGGTAGGCCCGGCTAGCTACTCTTATGCCCTGGCACGCATCTTGGAATGATGCCCTGGATGAATCGGAAATCGTCACGTTTGAAGTTCAACATTGCGTTGGTTGTTGCGACCCTGTTGGCGACCGGCTGCGGCCAGGTTAACAAAGAAGGCAAGCTCAATCCGGACGGCTGCGATGGCCCAAACAGCTACGATGTCGACGCTGCGCCAAGCACTAGCGATGCACCGCGCTGAAGCATTTGCGGGGTTCGGCCAAGCCAACAGCGCAGCGCGCTTAGGTTGCCAGCAACGACGACTTGATGCTCGACGGCAACAGCGGTTGCGGCAACAGCACAGCACCGAGTTGCACAACCACTTCATGATCGCCAACGTGCTGCGCATCGAGCTCACGTACGTCAATGCTATTGGCCGGCATCCGTCGGCCATTGACGCTAAGCATCGCAACGCCACGGGTGACCCGTTGTGGATTTTCGACGACGATGTGCAGGCGCTGCGCACCGACGCGAACCCACATTTCGAAGCCGGGCCAGGTTGGCGGAATACATGGGTCGATCTGCAATTTGCCACCGCGGGTTTGCAGGCCCAAAATTCCCTCGACGCCGAGG
>JAYWHS010001140.1:0-2070 GCA_043777635.1 Kofleriaceae bacterium
ACTTGGCGTCGGCAAGTGTGGCGTCGGCACCTTGGCGAGCACACCCGCTAACTCGGGCATCGCAACTGCTGCAAACCCTTTGCGGATCGACGGAATCACCCCCGGTGCCACGGTAGCTGTTGGGTTGCTGGGTGCAAGCAGGTTCGCATTGCTTGGACGCACCACCGGTACGCCCGTCGCAGGCGTCTCGGTTAACGGCGCTTGGCGGTTAAGATCCAGCGCTGCGGCGACGGTGCTCGGGGTTGGGCCAGCAACGCTGCTGGCTTCGCGGATGAGTTGTTCGCGGACTGCCAAGCGGCCGGCAAATGTGTCTCGCATGTACTTCGCGATCAATGCGTTTTTATTGTTGTACCGCGCACCGCGCAACACGGTTTCTAACGCTGCGGCCATCTGCGCGGCTGAGGCGTAGCGTTGCGCCGGATCTTTGGCCAACGCTTTGAGACAAATCAAATCCAACGCGGCAGGTACGCCGCTATTCACCGACGACGGCGCTGGAGCCGCCACCGTAAGGACTTGCTGGCGCACAATCGCGTCGGTTTCGCCTTTGTATAATCTTTTGCATGTCAAACTTTCCCACAACACCACACCCAAACTAAAAAGATCACTACGGTGATCGAATGGTTCGCCGCGCAGCTTTTCAGGCGCCAAGTAGCCAAGTTTTCCAGCCACCATTTTGCGGCCATCCGCGTCGAGCAAGGCTTCGTTCAACGCATTGGCCACGCCAAAATCCACCAGCTTTACTTGGCCGCTATACTGCACCATGATGTTGCCTGGTGACACATCGTGATGAACCAAGCCGATGCGTTCGCCCGACAACGATCGCAATTCGTGGGCCGCATGCAGACCTTCGGCAGCGTCGGCGATAATGCGCGCGATGCTCAACGGATCAAGTGGATCTTGATCACGGCCGGCGCGCAGCAGCGCCAGCATCGGTTCGCCTTCGAGATATTCCATCGCGATGTAATACGTTCCGTCGACTTCACCAAGTTCATAGACATCAACCACATTGGCATGCTTAAGCAAGGCCGCGACTCGGGCTTCACGTAACAGCATTTCGACGAAATTCTTTTGCGCAGCGAGATTGGGATGGGCCAATTTGAGGACCACCAGCTTTTCGAAGCCCATCGGGCCGCGTTGCCGCGCCAAATACACGTCCGCCATCCCGCCATTCCCAATGCGCGTGATTAGCTCGTATCGTCCGAGTTGCCTTGGCAGGCTTGCCGCGCCTACTGTTTCCCCCATTCTGTAAATTATATCGCAGCCTCCGTAACGAGTGGCGAGATCCCACCAATTCCTGATCATTTTTCGTAGGCGCTACGATACGTTAGGCCCTCTACCAGCCAAGCTGGGACCGGGCCAAACCAGGAATTCCGATCACAGTTGCCGACCCGTGCCGCGATACCTACGACCCAAGCTGCTCGCCTGGTAAGCGCCTCGCTGGGCAACCGCAAAAATAGCTCCGAGTGCACCTTTTTTCGCTGGTGCGACCGCGGATTGAATGTGCTGCGACATTGAGTGCGACGCCCAGCAACCGCTAACCATCATCGCTTTGACAAAGTGTCAAATCTGCTGGTTAGCCTCGATCAAACAAGGGACGGTCCCGCGTTCCCGTCCCTTCTGCCGCCGACAAGTGCAGCGGCCCAACAACCGTCCATGGTGGCGCGACATCGGTTGCACCTACCAGTGCACCGCCTTCGCTGACACTTGATTTCGGCCAACAAGTGTACACATTTGAGTGTTGCCAGGCCCGCAGGCTGGCCGTCGACAAAAGTTGCCGCTGCAAACGTACGGCGCTGGACACAGCACTTGGGCGCTGCAGGCACGGAGCACACACAAACCTTGGGCGTTGCAGCGCTTGCCGACGCTGCATTGGGCGTCGGTCGTGCAATCCCGGACGCACGCACCAGCTTGACCGCATGTGGTGCCCGCTGGGCAATCATTGTCGCTGCCGCAGCCGTTGCATACCCCGCCCGGTGCGGTGGCCGAACACGAGCTGATACCGGGACAGCTCCGCGTGCCGCCACAATCAACCGGACCAAGCATGCTGGCAATTGGGGCATCGATGGCTGC
>JAYWHS010001141.1:0-2069 GCA_043777635.1 Kofleriaceae bacterium
CGTTCGCCATGGCCGCATCTCATGATGGTTCGCGTTTAGCGATTGTTAGTCAGTCCCCGCTGTTATCGGGCCCCTTTACCTTACAAACATTTGACACAAAGACGCTGCAACTCCAGGCATCAACGATACTTGCCACGGACATTGACACCATTGAATTTTCGACCGATTCAAAACTGCTGACTGTCTTTGAAAAGAATTTTGAACTTTCGATTTTAGACGCGCAAACCTTGGCGGTGCGTTGCACGTTGAAGCAGCCCGGAATCTCCGGCGATATTTATTGGATGGGATCCAACCTAGCAATCATCGACCGCGGCGATGAAGACGACGCGCGTCCCGGGTCGATCACCTTGATGAACGATCAGTGCAAACAAGTGCGGCGGTACACGCAGAATGCCTTAGCTTTTTATGTTGCACATGATGCAACTGCTATCACCGTGAAATGGCGCTCGCCAGTAAGCAACCAGCGCAACCCGAAGCCGGACTATTCCGACGTTCACTGGCAAACTGGCAAATTGACACCAGCGCGCGCTTACGTCATCCAGTCTGCCGACGAACATGAACCCGATGTCGGTGATGTCGACCGAGAGTTGGTCTCGGCGGATCGCACGACGGTGCTTGCTTACGACAGCTACCGGACTCCTGGTGGCGTCGGCTTCCAGCTGCGATGCTTGGACGAGAACAACAACCAACTGTCTGCCGTTATCGCGCCAGACCGCACAGGGTTCCCCGCAGCAATAGCCGGCGATGGATCGTGGTTCGCGCTCACCGATGGCCCCTCGGTGCTGATCTATCCGTGCCGAAAAAAGTGATCGTACACTTGGGGTTGTCACATCGGACAGTCGCTAGGTTCCGTCGCGTCAGCCTCACTTCGTAATTTTGAACGAACCAAGTGTCTTGATCGCTAGCGGCGGGTCGGCATCGTTTCGTTCGAGCATGGCGGAAGGTGCTACCCCGGCGCCGTGGCTGTGACGGCCCGATGTCCGATAGTTTCCCTCCCAAACTGCCAGCAAATTGCTGAAACCAATGCGAATAAATGGTGTCGTAGGCTCCGATGCGTAGATTTAGCGGGCGTTCGATAATCTGTGTGTGGGCGATGTTGAGTTCGGGCTTGGGGCCAATGGTGCCAATGGCAACGGCAGGCGCGGCACCGACAGCAGGCGCGGCACCGACGGCAGGCGCGACGCCGATCGCTGCGACCAAGGGGCCGCCGCAACGTAAGCACGTGAAACAAGATACGACTGCGAACAAGAACCAACTAAGGATCGACGTCGATGCGACCAGCACTACGGCGACGACAGCGACGGTTGCACTAACCGACGTCGAAGCCAATGCATTGCTCGCTCGCTTGCCGCCGCTACCGACCACGAGTGCACCGATACCACCCATGCGTGCGCCAAGCGCAGCGCCATCTGCGACGAGCAACATCAACACCGTTTCGTTCGCGCCGATCAACGGCAGCGGCAAAGTTCGTAACGATACCGGTGCATCGGCGGGGCCAGCGACCGCCCCAACCGCACCACCGGTGCAACCGCCGGCCACGGTGATGTCTCCGCCGGAAATTCTGCCGAAAGGTGAAATTACCCGCGAACTCGAGGTCCGCATTCGCTTCACCGAGCCGATGGTGCCGGTGGGCCGCCTCGACGACGCCAAGCCGCCCGTCACCATTTCGCCAGCGGTGCCAGGTACGTGGCGCTGGATTGACACCAGTGTGCTTTCCTTTAGCGCTGCAGCATCGCGCTTGCCGCAAGCCACCGAATTTACCGTCACGGTGCCGGCAGGCACGCGCAGCCAAAACGGTGGCGCGCTTACCAAAGACGCGATGGGCACGTTTCGCACTGCGCCGGTTGCACTATGGAGCGCGTATCCCAATACGCCGTTACTACCGAGCTCTGCGATCGCGGTGATCTTTAACCAAGAGGTAGATGCTGCGAAAATCGCGCCGTTTATTTCTGCCGTCGATGCCAAAGGCAAACCCATCGCAGTACATCAAGTGACGCTGGACCAAGCCAAAGCAAGCTGGCAGCTCAACCACGCGCTCAAATTCGATCCCAATGTTGCAGACTGGCAAC